>NZ_JBUYWC010000017.1:0-150171 GCF_055230935.1 Rhodococcus ruitaii
TAGTGGTGGCCCCACTGTCGGCAGGCTGCGGTGTGGTCCCGGCCGGATGAGCCGTCGATGTTGATGTTCCAGCCGGTGAAGACATCGTAGGTGGGGGCTTGCCATTGTGGGCGCCCGGCGCTGTCGACGGGTGGGGTGGAGGTGGGCGCGATCGCAGGCGGCGGTGTTCCACTGCCCGTGCGTTCAAGGACGAATTTGAGGTTTGGGCCCCCGGTGGTGACGGAGCGGCTGTAGCGGCCATCGGTGTTCTTCACTGCGACGTTGGATGTTTGGTGGCAGGTGTGGGCGATGAAGCCGGTAGCGGTGGGTTCGATACGCATGATGTGGAAGTAGGCTGTACCGAAGTGTTGTGTGGTGGACGAGGGTAATTCGTCGTATTGGTCCTTTGTCTCTTGGTCGATGGCGCGGGCGAAGCCGAGGTAACTGTCGGTGACAGTCTCGGCGAGCGCAAGCTCATTGGCTTCGATCGCAGCACGCGCGAGGGTTGCTCCTTCACTGAACAGATCGGAGTCGGCTTCAGCGGACCACACGATGGTGGAGGTGCGCCGGTTCTCGGGAACTGTGTACAGCACCGGTGTCGCTGTCCTCGTCGCAGTCAGGAAGTCTGATGTGATCCGGGTATCGTCATCCGCGACTGTGGAACTGCACGCCATCAGCGCTGCGGTGGCGAGGACGCACGCAAGGCGCGGTCCGAGGGATCCGCTCATACAGGCCACCTACTCATCCCGGTGGGTTTGCCATCGCCACGGAATACGGACTCGAACATTCTCTGGTCATCGGAGTTATGGAATATGTTGTCGTAGTAGGCATTTATCGCAACTGAGTGCTGGTCGATGTATTCGCCGACATGACGAATACCAGCGTCGTCGAAGGCATCAGTCGTGACGTCATTGACAGCTCTTCGGATCTGCGTCGCATCCTGTTTGACATCGCCTCGTTCGGATGTCCCGAGCTCCATGAGTTCCCCATATGTAATCAAGGTGCCACCTCGACTTGCTTCGGGTGGGAAATCGGTGACCGGGACCCTGCCCGAGTCGACGAGTTCGGTGAGAATCGTGTACCTGATCTCGTTGTCGGTCATGCGAATCTGGTCAGGGCCTGCTTCGTGTTGACTGAGCCGGAAACGAGCCTCCGGCGACTCCGAGAACCGATCGGTCAGGTTGCCGTCGGCATCGATGATGTCGCCCGAAATCAACGCTCCCGCGGTGTAGACGGCGCCCGACGCCGCGACACCCCACGGTGGAGGCAGGTAGCTCAATCCGGTGGCGGTGATCGCCTGCCCGGCGCCGAAATGCCCGGCGCGGGTTGCGGCGCGGTCGGATTTCGCGTCGTCTGAGTCGCTCATCCTGTCGCCGAGTTCGGTCCTGAGTCCGCCTTCAACTACTGCGCGGAGCCTCCCGGAGGTTTCTCCGAGCGTGATCGGTGGTGGATCTGCATACGAGCGAGCGAACGCGCGGTCGATCTCGTCGGCCGCCGCGAGCGCATGCCCGCTGATGAGTGTTCCCGCGTGCGCGTCGCTGTCGAGCAGCGAGAAGATGCGCGTTGTCTCGACCGGGCCGAGGCTGTCGAAGGTGTCGTGGTAGGCCAGTCTCGGATCATCGGTCACCATATCGATCACGTAGGGTGACAGGGCTCCGGCGATCGACTGTGTCAACGCTGGGTTGACCTCTCCGAGAGAAGATCTCCCATCACCGACCCCGGGTATATCCATCAGTCGCCCATAGGGATTGGTGTTGCCCGCATCGGTGAAGGCGACGGGGGAATCGGAACCCGACGTCGACAGCATCAGCGCGAGTGAATGTGCTGCTTCTCCTGCGCGTTCGGCGTGGGCTGTGTCGTCGGGGTCGGTCACCATGGAGTCTCGAGGGATCCAGTCCACGAGACGGCCCAGTGTTGTTCCATCGTCGTTCCAGTCGTGCTCGAGCAGTGGCATCAACGTTCGGGTGTTGTCGGATGCGGTGAGCAGATCGTAGGAGGCATCCTCATTCCGCAACCCGATCTGAAGGAACTTTTCTGCGACAGGTTCGTACGCGGACCGGTAGAGTCCGTCTGTTCCCGAGGAGATGTCGATCAGACGTGAGGCCGCGTGGTCGAGTTCGGTCGCGAATTCCCTGCCGGGGACGAAGCCGGGGTTGGCTTCGCCGAGAAGTGCTGCCATGCTGCTGAGCCGTCGATCTGTGTACACGTCATTGAAGTAACCTCCCGAGAACCGCGCCGCATCACTCGTCTCGTTGATCCGAGAAAGTGTGTCGCGCAGGTTGTCCGGAACGAGCTCGTAGCCGCCGGTGGTGGTGCCGTCTCCGACCTGTTCGTTCGAGATCATGAGCAGCCCGTTGGCGAGGGCATCGAGTCGGGACGCGGCATCGTCGTCGCCGGATTCTTCGTGGGCGCGCAGAACCTCGGCGACATGGAGCAGGCCGTCCGTGCCTGCTTCGCGGTAGAAGTCGCGAAGGTAGTTCAACGCGACCGTGGGCACCGTGTCGACGGCGTCTCCTCGCGCGAGCGCGTCCAGCTGGGTGGGGGAGAGTTGGGTGGCAAGGAGGATGTCACCGATTCGCCGATGGTCCTCGGGTGTCAGGGTGCCGTTACGTGCGGCGGCGCCATCGCCGGCTGCATCGGATAGAACCAGCTCTTTGTAGTGGGCGAGGAGACTCGGGTCGAGGTCCGCATCCCGTCGTGCGATGGAGAAGGTGTCGGCGACGGCCTCGGCAGCAGCGTTGTCGGCGGTGTCGACCGCGACGAGATCTGTGGTGATGATCCTGGTCAGGATATGTGCGCGTTGGCTCAGTGCGGCCATCTGAATGAGGATCTGGGATCCGCTCGAGTCCGGCGTGCCCGATACGAGCGGTGGTGGCGGCGACACGGTGCCGTCGTCGGCCACCGAGAACCCGGACTCCCGTGCGGTGTGGATATGGGAAACCGCTGTTCCGACCGCATCCTGTAGGCGGCCGGCATGGATCGTCAGTTCGGACGCAGCGTCGGCCAGGGCGGTGGCGAGTGTGCGGCCTGGGTGCAGGACGTCATAGATGTGGCTGCGCATCGTGTCGCCGGCGCCCTCGGTCCAGAAGGCATGTGACCCGGCAGTGGCGTGGCGTGCATTCCCGAACTGACCGTCCAGGGACTCCGCTGCTTCGGCCCACGTGGTAGCCATGGAATGGAGCGTGTCGGGTGACCATGCGAGGACCAACGAGACGGTAGGGGTCACCACAGGGTGGTCCCGTCGACCGAAACGAGCTGCGCTGCAGTGTCATCTTCGGTCGCGTCGTAGGCTTCGGCACTGGCGACCAGCCGGTCGCGGGTATCGGCGAGGCGATGGGCGAC
Organism: Rhodococcus ruitaii; assembly: GCF_055230935.1. Classification (NCBI taxonomy): domain Bacteria; kingdom Bacillati; phylum Actinomycetota; class Actinomycetes; order Mycobacteriales; family Nocardiaceae; genus Rhodococcus; species Rhodococcus ruitaii. The sequence goes on from NZ_JBUYWC010000017.1 coordinate 3,322, forward strand.
CTGCTGGAGCGCGGTGTGGGCCAGCAGGGAGTGGGCGGCGACGGCGGTCGCGATCGACGACCCGGGCAGACCATCGATGACGGAGCTGCACCTGCTGTCGGTACGGACGTCACCTGCGGCGGCGCCAGTGGCGCCCACCGTCGATGCGAACTCACGCACCAATGCTGTATCGACGTACATGGACCCCCGATTCGTCCGACCCCCCACGGATGATCGGCTACGATAGCCCAGCCATGCTGGTGGGTCGCGAGGGGGGTCTGTGAATTCTGTTGCTTCCGGTCGAGGGGGTTATTCAGATATCGACCCGTTGTCCGGACAGCTCGACGAACTCGTGGCCGCTTTGACGACCGCGAACGCCACTGCGAGCAGCGAAACCGTATCGGTGCGTGTGGGTGCAGACGGGACGTTGCAGGATCTGCAGATCGATGATCGAGCGCTGCGAGGCGGCGGGGCGTTGCTGGCTTCTCACCTCAGGGAGGTGATCGGGCGTGCGCATGCCGAGCTGAGGGAGCGTCGTCGGGTGGTAGAGGCGAAAGTGCGTGCGGATCCGCGTATCGCCGAGGCCATCGCGACGGTGGTCGATGCTGCTGACGCACCGCCTTCGCCCAGGTGAATGTCGATCGCGACGATTCCAGTTTCCCGCCACCACAATTGCACGCGCGGATGACTGGGAAGGTCGCGGGAACGCGTCAGAGTTCGGCACTGACCTCGGAAATCATGCCGATCCCACACTGTCGACCGGGATAGAGAAGATAGACAGGAATGCGGCACCGTGCGATTGTCGCTCAGAATTCGCGGTCGGGTACCAGGACGGCAGCTCCGCGGACGCGGTCGTCAGCGAGATCCGTCAATGCTCGGTCCGCTTCCGACAGGCGGTAACGCACCGTGCTCACCTGGATCCGATGCTTGCCGGCGAAGCGCAGGAAGGTGTGCGCGTCGTCGCGTGTATTGGCTGTCACCGACCGGATCTCCCGCTCGTAGAACAAGTGCTGCTGGTAATTCAGCGGAGGGACGTCGGTCATGTGGATGCCGGCGAGGGAGAGGATTCCACCGCGGTCGAGGGCCTCGAGTGCGGTCGGGATCAGATCTCCTACCGGCGCGAACACGATGGCGGCGTCGAGTGGGACGGGTGGCCTGTCGGCCGAGCCCTGCACGGACTCTGCGCCGAGCTCCTCGGCGAGCGCGCGGGCGTCGGCGCTCCTGGTCATGACATGAACCGACACGCCTCGATGCATGGCCACCTGCGCCGCAATATGGGCGCTACCACCGAAACCGTAGATGCCCAGGCGCCCGCCCTCCGGAACGGCCGCGCGCTCCAATGCACGGAACCCGATGATGCCGGCGCACAACAAGGGGGCGAGTTCGACGTCGTCGTAGCCCTCCGGGAGTGGAAGTGCGAACTTCGCAGGGACCGTGACGTATTCAGCGTACCCGCCGTCGTCGTCCCACCCGGTGTATCGCGAATGAGGACAGAGGTTCTCGCGCCCGCGCAGGCAATACCGGCATCGTCCGCAGGTGGACCGGAGCCAGGCGACACCGACGCGGTCGCCCGGTGAGAATCCGCTGACCGCGTCGCCCGTCCGGTGCACGGTGCCTACCACTTCGTGCCCGGGCACCACGTGGCGCCGATGGACAGGCAGGTCGCCTTCCGAGACGTGCAGGTCGGTCCTGCAGACGCCGCAGGCCTGAACCTCGATGAGTAACTCGTCCGGACCCACCGTGGGGATCGGACCGGATTCGAAGACCAGCGGGTGGTCGTGAATCGGTCGCGGGTCGGCCACCCGCCACGCCATCATCGTCTCGTTCCAGTTCACGGCGACTCCCGGTTTCTGGCTGTCTGCCCAACTGTAGGCCAGGTGTCGCCGGTCGAGACTTCCCTTCGGTGGGATCCTTCCCGCCAGGCGAACACCAACCCACCAAAATCACGCAGGGTCGAGCTCGGGACCGCAGGGGGAGCGTGTTGATGTACCTGGTCCCAGCCTGTTCGCGTTGGGGAAGCGGCAATGCGTTAAACTGCAACGCTGTATCCGATAGGGGGCCGAGAGAGATCTTGGTTATTGGAGTCAACTGGGGGAGCTATGGGGGGAGCTGCGCGGGAGTTTCCGCCGATCGTCTACTTGCCTTGCGAGGAAGCGGTCAGCAATCCGGTAGACGCAGTTGTCGAAGTGCATATGACACAAGATGGCCGGACTGCGCTTCTCGCATACTCGGCTCTCGACCGCTTCAGAACGTGCTGTGGTGGCCGTAAGCCTTGGGTCGCTGTACTTGCTGCGACCCTGGAGTCGCTCCACGCCGCATCTCCGTTCGATCTCGTTCTCCTGGACATTGTGATGCCCGAAGCATTGCGGGTAGAGGCGGTCTTGTGACGCTTTATGTTGATCACGCTACTCTCCAGTCGATTACGTCGATCTGTAGCGCGACGGGTGGCAGAGTCGACGAGGTGGGGACGAGTGTCCCAGTAGCGGTTGATGCCGGTGATGCTACGGCTGCGGTTCTGGGAATCATCTCGCTACTCATGGAAAATGCGGCCGACTTCGTGATGGCTCTGGCGTCGACGAGTGAGGTCGTGGCGCAAGCCAACATGGCGTATCGAAATGGGGACGACAAGCTCGCGCTCGAGTTGATCAAGGTCAGGACTGAGTGACGATGGCACTTGACACTCGTATCCCTGGGGATCCTGAAGCGATACGCACCGCAGGTCGATGGCTCAAAGATCGCCTCGGAGGCGAGGTCGACGAAGCGATCGACAAGATGTACGCCGTGCGGGGAATCTCGATTGGCGGATGGGAAGGGACGGCAGGCGAGGAGTTCCGTAGTTTCATCACATCCGACGCGCGGAGCGCAGAACAATTTCTCGAAACGGTTGTCGGGCACGCACGTCGAGTAGACAACCTTGCCGCACAGTTGCAAGGCCTCCAGGCGGATCTTTCTTTCGCCCGGCAGGCAGCGCGGGAAGCGGGACTGGACGTTGATGAATGGCTGATTCATGAGCCCGGGCCTCATCCTCCGGACCCTGGGGCTCTCGCGCCGGGCGCATCGGAAATCGCTGTCCTGGCACATCACAACGCCATCTCAGCGAGAGACCGGCACAGCGTGCTGGTCGAGGCGTATGAAGCCGCCGAGGCAGCAGTCGGAGCGGCAAAGGCGGCCTGGAAGCTTGCGGTCGAATCCACTCGCAACATGTGGCTGGAGGTTACCGGCAAGTGGTTCTTCTTGGGGAACTCGGTGAATGGCGTTTCAGGTGCTCTCGCGGTTGTGCAGGCTGATACGTTGCGCAAGCAGGCGTCATTTCTTGCTGGCGAAGCGCAAAGGTACATCGACCTCGCGAGATCCGGTCCACCCGGCACCCCGGCATCGGTCATCTACCGGGATTTGGACCTCGGGAAGGCATTCGCGCACAGCGCTGACGATGCGCTCGCTGCAGCTGGACGAGCGGACGGTCTTGCGCGTCTGAGCGGGGTGAAGTTGGGTGGTGCACTAGCCGTCGCGGGAGTTGCTTACGACATCATCGCGACAGACAAGCCCGTTGATCAGGCGGTTGTCTCGGGTGCAGCGGGGTTCGGTGCTTCACTGGCAGCAGGGGCAGCAACCGGTGCGATAGTCGGATCCGTTGTACCGGTGTTCGGCACAGCAGTTGGGGCTGTCGCCGGTGCTGGAGTCGGTCTGGCCTCTGGGTTGTTCGCTTCCGGCGCGGTCGACGCCATATACGCCAATGGGGTCGGCGATGTGGGCGGGGCGATTTCGGCGGGGTTCGACGCGGTAACAGGCACAGGCGCAGCAGTCGGTGATGTCGTGGAAGGTGTGTGGGATGCGCTCTTCTGATCACGCGACGCGACCGACCGAGTGGTCGGCGCGCCGGATGACGGGCCGCCTCGTCGCTTCGCTGGTATTCATGGCGCTTCTGGCGCTTCCCGCGATGTTGATCGCAGTGGGTGGCTTCATCGAGGGCGATCCTGACATGACGAAGTACGGCAGCTTGATCAGTTGTGCACTTCTGACCGTGATCGTCAGCGGTGTCGCCGCCCATACGTCCAGGCATCGGCCGAGCGCGATTCGCACACGCGTATGGAACGGTGCACCAGCGACGGTCGTTGAACATTCGAGGGTTGTGTTCTGCCTTGTCGCTGCTCTGTCGACTGTCGGAGCAGTGCTGTTTCTCACCGCCGCCGGAGATGTGTTTCTGCGCGGTGGCGAGGGAGCGACAGCGCTGGTTGGAATGGTGTTCGCTGGTATCGGTCTGTTCGGCGCGTCCTTTATCCCGTTCGTTGTCATCGGAAGGCTACGGCGCGGGTGCCTTGTATTGACGCCCGAAATTGTCCATCAGCGAGGCTGGAGTCTCGAATCGACTCTCGACTGGGACTCCATCGTGGCTGCTCGGCCTGCGGTCCTGACCAACTGGGTGGTCGTGCTGCTCGGGCATCCGGTTGCACGGTGGGAGCGGAAGTCGATGGTTCCCCGTGGATTCGGTTGGGATGCTTTACCGGCTACACCGATGATCGAGGTGTACTGCCACAAGCATGCGGTCGATCCGGTGTTGCTGTATCGCCTGCTGCAGTTCTACGTCGAACATCCCGAATGTCGAAGTGAATTGGGCACTGCCGTGGCGCTCGAACGAGCGCGATCGAATCGGTATTAGGGTGACCGGAAGCCCTGTGGCCGCCATGATGACGGAGTTGAAGGGCTCAGCGAAGCGCAGGATCGAACTGCTGATCGTCATGTCTGCCTCCCACCGACACGGTACTGAAACTTCCCGCCTCAGGAAGCCTCGAATCGCGCTTCGACGTCGGCGCTCAGCGTGATGCGGTCGGGTTCGAGGACGAAGCCGGTGCCGCCGTCCTCGGACGCCGACGCGATGTCGGACCGCATCGCCCGCATCATGGGTGCACCCGGGGTACGTGGACTCGGGCCCGGCTGAAGTCCCAGCATTCCTGGATCGGCGATGGCGAGCGCCCGGAAGTCGCCGTAGCCCAAGCTTGTCGTGTAGCCCTTGGCTTTGGCGAGGGCATCTCGCACGGCGAGGTCGCGGACCTTCGCGATCCGCTTCTCTCGGGTCTTGCGGGTGATCCACCAACGCAGGTCGGTGACCGCGACGGCCTCGATCTCGGAGACGGCGTCGACGAACGTGCCGACCGCGTCGAACTCGTGGAACGTCACCGTGAGCGACGCCGAAGAGGTGTATCGCCATGGGCGGGTCTTGCCGTCCTTGCTGTACGGGCGGTGTCGACTGTGGCGTACCTGGTCGAACGTCCAGCGCTTGACGGGGCTGTCGCCACGTTCGCGCAGGTCGGTGACGAGGTCGGTCAGTGTGGTGATCGCGGAGGTGACCGGGTCGGCGGCGTGGTCGCGCGTCGTGCCGTCGGCGTGCGCGCGGAGCACGACCGTGCATCGGTTCGGGGCGAACTCACGTTCGGCATGGCCGGTGACGGTGATCGTGACGGGGTGATCGCTCATAGATGCGAGTGTGCCAGCTCGATGGGATGGCCCTGGCGAACCCAGGGTTTCCGCGCTACTCGAGCGGAGTGATCGGACTGTTGGTGACCAGTGCGGTCAGGATCATCGGGGCATCCCCGTCGCACTGGTTGAGCGAGACCGCGACCCAGCGGGCGTTCGACTCGGTGACCGGACCCCAGACGGCCAGGTCGCCGAGGCAGTCGGTGGCGACGAGTGTGCGGAAGGGTTCTTCGGTGGGCGGGTTCCACAGAGCCGGCCCCATCGTCACCGTGCGGTGCGGCCCCCACCTGCGAGCCAGTTCAGCAACCAATGCCCTGAGGTGGCCCTCCGCCCTCTCCTCCGCATCGGTCCATTCGGCTTCGTACACCCCGACGAGGTCATTGCTCTTCCAGAGGGGAAACAGCATGAATCCCATACCCCGCGTGGACGTCCACTCACCGGTGTCGGGTTCTCCCTCACCGGTTGTCGGCCCGGACGAGGGGAGGGCCACGAGCAGGGCGGCCTCGATATCCGACACGGCTCGATCCGTGTCGAAGACCTCACCTGCGCGGGCCGTCATCGTGCATGCCTGTTCATCGGACGTTCGCTCATGGCAGCCAGAGTGCCCGAAGGGTCTGACACCTGCGAGTTACTCACGTGTCTGCAGGGCGGGCTCGTCGTCATCATTTCGCTGGAGGGGCGGGGATCAACGTGGTGCCGAGGGTGATTCGTATCGCGTCGTCCTTCTCGGTTCGGTAGGGAGCGAGTAATGCGCTGAACTTCTCCTGGATCTCGGTGAGGTCGTCGGTGGTGACGTAGAGCGGTGAAGCACCGAAACCGAGGTAGTTCCTGAGGTTTCGATCGCCGCTGTCGATGAACTTGTCGAACTCTTCGCCGAGCACGCCGAGAAACGACACGAAGGCGTTGCGAAGTTCGGCGTCGCTCACCGCGTCGAGATCGTCCTGCCCCACGTGCGCCATGCGTTCGCCGAGCGCGAGCGTGCGTTCGATGGTTCCGCGTACGCGCCGTTCGTCCACGACGATGACGATCTCAGCGTCGATCAACGCGGACACGTGGCGGTAGAGCGTGGCCTGGGTGATGTCGGGTAGTTCCTTGCGGAGCTCCGCGGTGGTCAGTTCACGACCACCGAGCTGTTGGATGATACGCAGTCGTACCGGGTGCAGCACGACGTCGGCTATCGACGGCTCGCCGTCCATTCGGCCCCTTTCTCGATTGTTCTCACTCTGATAATGTTCTCACCATCGAGTCCAGTTTACCGCTGACAGAAGGGCCGCCGCCATGGCCGACCTATCGCATTCCGAATCTTCCCTGCATCTGACCTTCTCCGGCTGGGAAGCCCTTTTCGTTCGTCGCTCCGACATGTCGATCCCGCAGTCGTCGATCGTTCGCGTCGAGGTACTGCCGGGATGGACCTCCGAGATGCTCGGCTTCCGGAACGGTCTCGCAGTCTCCGGATTCCTCAAGGTCGGTACCTTCACGCATCCCGGCGGCACCACCCGCCTCGTCGTCATGAAGCGCGGTGAACCATTGCTGCGCATCGTGCTTCGCGGCCGCCGGGCCGGCGACGAATTCGACGAACTGCTCGTCAGCGCCCCGAACGCACAGGGCGTCGTCGAAGCGCTGGAGCGGGTGCAGAAGTCATGACCGGCGTGTCGATCCGCGTCGAGAACCTCACCAAACGATTCGGCACGATCGATGGTGTCGTCGACGCGAGTTTCACAGCCGAGTCGGAACGAGTGACAGGATTCCTCGGACCCAACGGCGCCGGAAAATCCACAACTCTGCGAATGCTCCTCGGCCTGATCCGGCCAGACGCGGGAACAGCCCTGTTCGACGGTATTCCGTACGTGGAACTCCCGTCGCCCACGGCCACCGTCGGTGCTGTATTGGACATCGCGTCGGCGCACCCCGCGACCACCGCCCGTGCTCACCTGCGCACCTACTGCGTGCTCGGTGGTCACCCTTCGAAACGAGTCGACGAGGTGATCGAGACGGTCGAACTGGACCGGTTCGCCGACCGCCGTATCGGCGGATACTCCACAGGTATGAAACAGCGCCTCGCCTTGGCCACCGCGCTGCTGGGCGCCCCCGATGTTCTCGTCCTCGACGAACCGTCCAACGGTCTCGATCCCTCGGGAATCGTGTGGCTACGAACCTTCCTTCGGGACTTCGCGTCCGCAGGCGGAACCGTGTTGATCTCCAGCCATGCGCTCGGTGAGCTCCAAAACAGCATCGACGACGTGGTCCTCATCGACCACGGACGAATTGCCTGGACAGGCGCGCTTGTCGAACTCACCACCTCGGGAGACACACTCGAAGAGGCCTTCCTTCGACTCACGACTCGGGCTGGTGCGAGATGAACCATGCCATCCGCGGTGAAATCACCCGGCTCTCTTCCACCAGACTCCCGCTGTGGGCATTGATCGTAGCCGTCGCGAGCGGAGCCGGTCTCACGGGAGTCCTCGGTCTCGTGGGGCCGGAGAACGCGTCGCCGCCGATGCCCGGCCTCGACACCCCGGAGGGCGTGGGCATCGCGGTCGGGCTCACCGGCCTGTTGCTGTTCGTGCCCGCACTGTTCGGCACGGTTGCCATCACGAGCGAGTACCGGCACAAGACGATCGGGACGACGTTCCTCGCAAGTCCACGACGGGGCACCGTCCTCGGAGCAAAACTGCTGGTCTACAGCATCTTCGGACTCGTATACGGGCTGTTGATGTCTCTGTCGTCGGCGATCGCCCTGTGGTCGGTCGCCGGTGTGCGTGGCGTCGCCCTCGGAGCCTCCACCGCCGACCTTGCGTCGCTCCTCGCTCGCTTGGCCGTGGCGGCAGCGATCTATACGGTGCTGGGCGTGGGCATCGGGGCCTTGGTCCGCAACCAACTCGTGGCGGTGGGGATCGTGCTCGGATATTTCTACTTTCTCGAGCCTGTCCTCATGATCTTGCCGGGCCTGAACACCCTCTACCCCTTCATGCCAGGAGGAGCGACGGCGGCGCTGACTGACTTCACCTTCCTCGGCGAGACCGTGGCGGGGGAAATGTCGCTGGGGGCTACGACTCTGCTCACTCCGATGCTCGGCGCGCTTGTGTTGCTGGTGTACGCGGCAGTTGCCTCGGCTGCAGCGGTCATGGCTCCGCTGCGGCGTGATCTGGCGTGACAGCCACGCCTGACGTTGATGTCCGTAAATGAGGGTAGGTGCCGCATATTTCAGTACCCCAACCGTCAGATCGGACACCTACGTGGCGATCGGTCAGGCACTTGACGATGCCGTCGGCCGGGCCGGTGCACGTAGAGTCAGGTCTCGCCGCGTACCTCGAAGCCCACATCCCCGGGGCGGTGTACGCGGACCTGTTCACCGACTTCTCGGAGCACCTGGCTCCACTGCCGTTCACCGCGGCGTCGTCCGAACGGTTCGCGGTCGCCGCAGGAGCGGTGGGCATCGGGCAGGGGCGTCGGGTCGTGGTGTACGACCAATCGTCCGGAATCTGGGCCGCGCGCCTGTGGTGGCAGTTGCGGTTCGAGGGTTTCGACGACGTCGCTGTTCTCGACGGCGGACTGCCGGCGTGGCAGGCGGCAGGGTTCCCGGTGTCCGATGAACAGGTGATTCCGCACGCAACGACGTTGACGACGAACCGCCGTCCCGAGTTGGTGCGTTCCACCGAAGAAGTCGCGGGTGCCCTCGATGACGAGAACACTCTGATCATCAATGCGCTCGACCCGGCGACCTATCGAGGCGAGTCCCGGTCCTATCCCCGTCCCGGCCACATTCCGGGCAGCATCAACATCCCGTTCGGTGATCTCGTCGATCCATCGACCGGCCGTTTGAAGCCGACGGACGAGTTGCGGGCAGTGTTCGAGGAGGTAGGCGCGCTGGACCCGGATGTACAACCGGTGACGTACTGCGGAGGCGGTATCGCCGCAGCAGGCCTTGCACATGCGCTCGCGGCGGCGGGGCGTTCCGATATTGCGGTGTACGACGGATCTCTCAATGCGTGGACCGCAGACGAAACACTGCCCTTGGTGGAAGGGCCACATCCTCGCTGAACGACGAAGACCTGCGCAGCGCTCCCTTTTCGAACGTACGATGGCCGCGACGGACTTCCCCAAGGATGCGCAGGTGCACTCCGTGCCCATCGACAACGAACCCATAGACAACGACGTGTACAACCGGGTCGGCGAAACTTGGTGGGACGAGGGCAACCCGCTCAACATGTTGCACGGGAGCCTCACGCCGGGTCGCTTCGCGTATTTCCGTGACGTACTCAGGGAGCACGTGGGTACCGAATACGCCGGAATGCGTGCCCTCGATATCGGCTCGGGCGGCGGATTCCTCGCTGAGGAGTTCGCGAAGATCGGTTTCCACGTGGTCGGTGTCGATCCGTCCGCGATATCACTGGACACGGCGCGCACGCACGCGGCAGCGGGGGAACTGGACATCGACTATCGGCTCGGTGTGGGGGAGAAGTTGCCGGTGCGGGATTCCGAGTTCGGTGTCGTGTACTGCTGTGATGTGCTCGAGCATGTGTCCGACCCGGACGCGGTGATCGGTGAGGTCGCGCGGGCACTCAGACCCGGAGGTCTGTTTCTGTTCGACACCATCAACCGCACCTGGACGAGCAGGCTCGTCGCCATCAAGATCATGCAGGAATGGCGGTGGACCCGGCTGTTCGACACCCCTATCCACGATTGGTCGATGTGTATCCGGCCCGAGGAGCTCGTGGAGGTCATGGGCCGGCATGGCTTACGAGCAAGCAACATCGTGGGGCTCGGGCCGCGGTCCAAGAATCCACTGCGTGTGTTCGACATGGCACGAGCGGCGCACGGACGTCTTCCCTGGGGTGAGGTGAGTCGCCGGCTCGACTTCGGACGGATGAGATTCACCGGAATCTCCTACATGGGCTACGCGGTCAGGGAGTGAGATCGGGACGCGCTTCGACGCACGAGGAGCCGAGCTCGGCGGCATCGCTCATCCTGCGGAGATCCCGTTCGCCAGGAGTAGTTCGAAGGGCGCCGGGCAGTCGCGACGCCGTTGATCTGGAGGGCGACGGCGTGCTCGCCCGGGTAGTAGCGGCGGGTGGTGATCGGCCGGAACGAGTGTTCCCTCAGGGCCCTGGTCGCGACAGCGCTGGTGACGGGGCCAGCGCAACCACCCACCGAAATCCGGCGTGTGGTTGTAGGCGCTGCGGGCGACCACGGCGAGGGTGGCGTATGTAGTCTCCGGGGACGTCCGCGCGCAACAGGTCGGCGCGCTCGCGCAGAGTCGATCTGTCGAGTTCGCGGGCGGCGCGAGGAAGTTTCCGCAGCTGGTGTTCAGGTGCGGCGTCCTGGATCGACTTCGACAGCTGTTCGGCCACGTGTGGTCCGATGAGCTCATCGGCAAAGGGCATGAGGCCATCATCCCTGCAAGGAAGTCCGTGCACACCGCCGAGTGATGCTGGGAATCGGTCAGGGGTAGTTCGGGTTGTTGAACTCCGGGATCTCGATGCTGATCGTCTGTAGTTCGGACATGTAGAGCAGAACGAACTGGCGGAGCAGCTCGTCGAAGGTCCAGTACGCCTCCGGTGCCAGCGGCAAGGGGAGCAGCCCCTCGCGCACGGCGATGAACGGTCCCCACGCCACGTCGAGCAGTGTGCCCCACACCGGTTCGCGCGGGATGTTCAGCCAGTTGGCGATTTCGTCGCCGAGTATGAAACGCGTGAGGGCGCCCAGGATGGGCCGGCTGAGGAGCGTAAGGTCGAGCCCTGCACCGAGATCGAGGAGCATGTCGGCAAGCTCGAGCCCCTCGGTGGTGGGAGCCAGAATCGGATCCAGCGATTCTCGGGCTTGGGCATCGGCATCGTCCCACGTCGCGGGGATGTACTGGTCTTCGATGCCGAGCATGTGCGCGCTGATCTGCCAGGAGTGGAGGAAGCCCTCGGACTCGTCGGCAGGGATGGGCACCTTCCACTTCTTCAGTGTGCGCATGACGGTGGTGGGTAGGCTGTGCCAGGTGACCATCATGTCGTGTTGGCTGATCGGAATATCTTCGGGCGCGGCGTCGGTCCAGTGCGGTGATTGCGGAAGCAGGTGTCTCACTGCAGCATGCACGAGTCTGGTTTTCACGGCGGTCACGATCATCTCGCCGTCGTCGAGATATGCGTTGCGGGAACCGATGTCGTATCCCAGCTTCGCGGTTTTCGAGATGCGGCCCTTCATGTTGGCACCTCCTTTCGAATAGTACACGGCGAGAGCCTCTTTCGGAATGACCGTGCTCATCATGCCGCTCGCGAAGCCGTACAGGACGCCGAGGTAGAGGCCCCGCTTCTCGTTGAACCGCACCGCGGTCTCGAGCTTGCCGCGGTCTGCCCACTCCGGCAGTCGACGTGCCCGCTCCATGAAATCCGACAGATCGGCCGGGAGCCCGTCGGGCAAGGGCTGCCCGTTCTTCGTCCATGTCCGAAGGAGTTGGTTGACCCTGGGCACATCCCCTCGGTCGAGGAGGGATGCGACCAGCGGGTCCGCCTCGGTGTCCCAGACGGTTCGCGGGTCTGCGCCGCTGCCGCTGCCCGGGATCGAGCCGGCCGGCGACCACCTCCACGGTTGCGCATTGGCAGGTGACGCGAGAGCGATCGCGCTGAGCGCGCTGAGTGCTCCTCCCGCCTGCAAGATCTTTCGTCTACTGAGTTCGGCCATGCCATCTACCCCCGGTGAGATTGCAGAGAAACAGAGTTACAAAATCCGATACTGCGTATCATTTTCTAACACGGTGTGATGACGGATGTGTGCAGTTTTGTGAAAATCGAGGCACTCGGTCGCCGTGTAATGTCGAATATCCAGGAGGTGATCGTGGATACTCTGCCACCCGCCCGGCCGGAATCCCTGCTCGAGCGTGCATTCTTCGAGGCCATCGAAAAGGCCGACGACGTCGATGCAGTGCGTACACGACTGCTGGACGCGGCCTACGAGCAGTTCCGCCGGTCGGGCATTCAACGCTCGTCGATGGAAGAAGTTGCCAGGCGAGCGAATCTGTCTCGCGTCACGCTCTACAGGAGATTCGAGTCGAAGGATGCGCTCGTCGAACAGGTCCTGCTGCGCGAAATCCGCCGATACTTCGATCGGTTCCTCGTCGATATCCGATCCGCACACACGGCCGCCGACCGCATCGTCCTTGGATTTGTGAATTCTCTGCATGCCGTCCGCACCAACCCGTTGATCAGTGGTCTCCTCGACGCCGAACCGACACTCCTTGCAGGGTCCCTCGTTCACGACGGTCGTATGCTCGCCATCGCGCGGCAGTTCGTTGCAGTCCAGCTTCGCCGCGAACAACAGGCGGGCACCATCTCGCGCGGGTCGAACATCGATCTGACGGCAGAGATGATGGTGCGAATTGCGGCGTCGTTCCTGATGGTCCCCACCGAACTCGTCGACCTCGACGACGACGATCAGCTCGCAGCGATCGCGCGGGAATTCATCGTGCCGATGGTCGAGCCGACCGGCTAGTTGCTCTTCACGGTTCCCTGCGTACGATGGCCTCGAAGTATCCGCCGACGCTCTCGATGGTCGGCACCTTCCCCCGGAAGCCCACATAGCCATCGGGCCGCACGACGACGGCTTCAGGACTTGCGCCGAAGCCGTACATGCGTGCCGCATCGCCCTCCTCGTCGCGCAGGGCCCGCCCATCGGACCGGTCGGCGTCGGGAGCGATGATGTACGCCCGCAGCAGGTCGCCGAATCGATCGGTAACGGAGTCGGAGAGTTCGGCGAGCTCGGACTCGGCGGCCGTATTCGGTGCCCACGACAGCACCGTGTGTCCGGGATGGCGAAACAGATCGTGCATGCGAATCGGAGAGGTGACCGTGTCCTGACGGAGGCCACGGGCATCCGGTGCACGGTCGCCGGGCATCGGGCCCGTCGGGTCCCCCGTGCCCCTGACGATGGTGCTGTCGCGATAGCCGAGCAGGAGTTGGGCCTCCCGCAACATGACCGTTGCGAAGTCGGTTTCGCCGCTCCCGATTCCCTCGCGTGCGTCACGCACGGTGCGACCCACCACGTCTTCGCCGATCGGCCGACGTTCGGCGTCATAGCTTGCGAGGAGACCGTCGGCAGCCTTGCCGCTCACTGCGAGCGCCAGTTTCCACCCGAGGTTGTAGGCATCCTGGATGCCGGTGTTCATCCCCTGCGCACCCGTGGGCGGATGGATGTGGGCAGCGTCGCCCGCAAGGAACACCCGCCCGGTGCCGTAACTTCCTGTGATCCGGTGGCTGATACGAAAGACGGAGGACCAGCGCATGTTTCGCGCGCTCGTCGGTTCGGGTGCCAGGCGGTCCACTACGTCCTGGATATGCCCGAGCGTGGGCGGGTGCGCCCCTTCGAGGCCGTGCGCGACCGTGCCTTCCCCGGTGGTTGCCAGGTCCGGTGCGACGAACGACGACATGCGATACCGGCCGTGGCCGGGCAGCGGGATGCACACCATCAGGTCGGAGGTGGCTCCGTTCTCCTGCGCCATCGCGCGTATCCCGTAGCCCGCCGGCAGGGACCAGTCCAGTTCGACGTCGGCGAGCATGTATTCCTCGGGGAAGGCGTCGCCCTCGAACGAGACCCCCAACCCCTTGCGTACTGCACTGTGGGCGCCGTCGCAGCCGACGAGATACTTCGCCGTCACCTGCTCTGTGCCGTCATCGCTACGCAGAGTGGCGACGACACCGTCCGTGGACTGCTCGAACCCGGTGAGTTCGACACCGTATCGGACCGTCGTGCCGTGTTCCGCCAATGCGTGCCGAAGGACGTGTTCGGTGGCGTACTGCGGCATGCACGCGAACCGGTAGGGCACGTCGTCGGGCAGTTCGAGATCGAAGCGCATCGCCTCGGCTCCGTTGACGAACACGATCTGCCCGCGCATCGGAGCCGACAGGTCGAGAGCGGGTCGCACCACGCCCATCGCATCCCACACTTCGAGGGTCCGCGGCTGGATTCCCACGGCCTTGGCGTAGTGCGCCGGTGTCGGTAATCGGTCAATGACGACGACGTCGATTCCACGGCGGCGAAGCTCGAGAGCTGCCGTCAGCCCGACCGGGCCGGCGCCGACGACAAGGACGGATGTTTCGCTGATCTCGGACACTGTTGTGCCTTTCGTGGCGAGCGGTCTTCTGATTGTGGCGCCGCCGTGCCTCGCGTGGGGTCCGAATGCCGACAATTCGCACGGGACGACATACTGGTCGTCGAAGGCCCGGAGCGGCAGCGACTGAGCGGGCGAGACCGATCGAGGAGGGAAATGGAGAGCCGATTCCTGCCGGTCTACGCTGCCGGCGAGATCGACGTGCCGTTCGTGATCGCGGGTATGGACGAGCTGATCGGAAGTGACACCCGCTTCGAGCCGCATTCGCATCCCACCCACGAACTCCTGTGGAACGAACGCGGTGCGTCGAGTGCCACCATCGGCTCTCAGACCTGGACCATCACCCCGACGATCGGTCTGTGGATCCCGGCGGGCCTGCTGCACTGGGGCATCATGCCGACGGGAACGTGGTATCGCACTGCACATTTCGGAATCGACCGCGCGCCGTCGTTGTCCGATGGGCCGGTGGCGGTCGAGATGACGCCCTTGCTGCGCCTGCTTCTGGATCGCCTGACGGACGAGTCGCTCGACACCGCATCGCGGTCGTTGACCGAGAAGATGGTGATCGACGTCCTGGTCCCCGCTGCGCACGAGTTGCTCGTGCAGGTGCCCACCTCCCCGGTGCTGCGGCCCATCGTCGAAGCGGTCGGGGCCGATCCCAGCGACCCGCGAACGCTGTCGGACTGGGCGGTGGAATTGGGTGTCAGTCGACGTACCGTCACCCGTGCGTTCCGGGCCGAGACCGGGCTCAGCTTCGGACGGTGGGTTGCTGCGGTGCGCGCGCAGCGCGCGGTGATACTCCTCGGGCACGGCGTGGAGTTGGGTGACGTAGCAGAACAGGTGGGGTATCGGTCGGTGAGCGCGTTCGGAGCGGCGTTCAGGCGGGTCACGGGCGCAACACCGGCGACGTTCCGGGCGGGCTGACCTCCAGCGGCCCGTGACCCGATCGCGATATCGAGTGTCCCAACCTCGCGATTGCGTCTCGGGCCGGTAGAGATTAGGTTTAGGCAAACCTCGCCTAATATCCGATCTGGCCGGATGTGGGCACCCCTTGCACGAAAGCGAGCTCGTCCCCATGCGTTCACAGCGCTTCCTGGCCGTGGCTGCGACCGCGGTCGCACTCACACTCGGTATGACGGCCTGTGGCTCCGACTCGTCGGAATCCACCGAAGCCGGCACCGACACCGCGTCCGGCCCGATCACCGTCGAGCACGCGCTCGGCACCACCACGCTCGACGAGAAGCCGGAACGTGTCGCCACCGTCGCATGGGCCAACCACGAGGTGCCGCTCGCACTGGGTGTCGTGCCGGTCGGCATGGCCGCCGCGAACTTCGGCGACGATGATGACAACGGCCTGCTGCCCTGGGTCGAAGAGAAGCTCGAAGAACTCGACGCCGAGACGCCTGTGCTTTTCGACGAGACCGACGGCATCGACTTCGAAGCCGTGTCCGATACGAACCCCGATGTCATTCTCGCCGGGTATTCCGGTCTGACGCAGGAGGATTACGACACCCTCAGCGAGATCGCCCCTGTCGTCGCATACCCCGAGGGGCCGTGGGCGACGTCGTGGCGCGATGTGATCGCGATCAACAGTGCCGGAATGGGGATGGCCGAAGAAGGCCGGCAGCTCATCACGAGCCTCGAGCAGGAGATCGCCGACGTCGCGGCGTCCCATCCCGAACTCCAAGGAAAAGCGACGATGTTCCTCACTCACGTCGATACCGCAGATCTGAGCCAGGTCAGCTTCTACACCGCGAACGACACCCGCGCCGCGTTCTTCGAGGACCTCGGCATGTCCACGCCGAAGAGCGTCGCCGACGCATCCAGCGGCGACGAGTTCTCCAAGAAGGTCAGTGCTGAGCAGGTCGACGTGTTCGATGACGTCGAGATCATCGTCACCTACGGTGACCAGGCACTCGTCGACTCCCTCGAGTCCGACCCGCTGCTGTCGCAGATGCCGGCCGTCGCCAGCGGCTCGATCGTGTTCCTCGACGGGTCGGGCCCGCTCGGCACCGCCGCGAACCCGACTCCGCTCGCCATCTCGTGGGTGCTCTCGGACTACGTCGACATGCTCGCCGAAGCAGCAGGCAAGACGAACGCGGAGTGACCTCCGTACGACACTCCCCGACGCCGAGCGCCGCACTGCCGCGGCGCTCGGCTCTCGGCAATTCTGCATGGCTCGTCGTGCTGCTCGGAGTCCTCGTACTCCTCGTCGTCGCGTCGGTGACCATCGGGTCGCGCGAGGTGGAGTGGGCCGACATCGTCGCCGCGCTCGGTGGGTCGACCGACAACATCGGTCAAGGCGCCATCGCGAAACGCATACCGCGGACGGTGCTCGCGCTTCTCGTCGGAGCGGCTCTCGGTCTTGCGGGTGCGGTGATGCAGGGTGTGACCCGAAACCCGTTGGCCGACCCCGGCATCCTCGGTGTCAACATGGGTGCGTCGCTCGCGGTGGTCGTGGGCATGGCATGGTTCGGGCTGTGGACACAGACCGCGATGCTGTGGGTCGCGATCTTCGGCGCCGGCATCACCGCGGTGTTCGTCTACATGATCGGGTCGCTCGGTCGCGGGGGAGCGACACCGCTCAAGCTCGCGCTCGCCGGAGCGGCCACGGCGGCGACCCTGTCGTCGTTCATCACCGCGATCATCCTTCCGCGCAACGACATCGCCGGGAACGTGCGCTCGTGGCAGATCGGCGGTGTCGGAGGTGCGACGTTCGACGTGATCGGGCAGGCTATGCCGTTCCTGATCGCGGGATTCGTGATCTGCCTGCTGTCGGCGCGCAGCCTCAACTCGCTGGCCTTGGGTGACGAGATGGCCGCCGGGCTCGGCGAACGTGTCGCGCTGGCACGCGGGCTCGCCTCGCTCGGCGCGGTACTTCTGTGCGGCGCTGCCACCGCGATCGCCGGGCCCATCGCCTTCGTCGGGCTCGTCGTGCCACACCTGTGCCGGCTACTGATCGGCGTCGACAACCGTTGGCTGTTGCCCTTCTCCGCATTGGTGGGGGCCGCGCTGCTCACGGCCGCCGACGTCGTCGGCCGCATCATTGCGCGACCCAGCGAGATCGACGTCGGCATCATCACCGCGCTCATCGGCGCACCGTTCTTCGTGTACATCGTCCGACGGCAGAAACTTCGAGAACTGTGACAGCGACACTCACCACCACCGCACCCGACGTCGACGAGGTCGCTGCGAGCCGTGTGCGCCGCGGGCGACGTCGCCGCATCGTGATCGGGATCCTCGGCGTGCTCGTCGTCGCCGCATTCGTCTCGAGCCTGATGTTCGGGAAGACGTTCTATCCGCCCTCCGACATCGTCCGCGTGATCCTCGGCGAGAACGTGTCGGGCGCGACGTTCACCGTCGGCCGGCTCCGGCTGCCGCGCGCGGTGCTCGCGGTGGTCGCAGGAATTTGCTTCGGCCTGGGCGGCATCACCTTTCAGACGATGCTCCGCAACCCGCTCGCGAGCCCCGACATCATCGGCATCAGCGCCGGCGCGAGTGCCGCAGCCGCATTCGGGATCATCGTGCTCGGGCTCGGCAGCACCCAGGTGTCGATCTTTGCGATCGCCGCGGGGCTCGGAGTAGCGCTGTTGATCTATGCGCTGTCGTACCGAGGTGGGGTCGCGGGTACCCGGCTGATCCTCATCGGTATCGGCATTGCGGCCATGCTCGACAGCGTCACCTCGTATCTGCTGAGCACCGCGGCCGCGTGGGATCTGCAGGAGACGATGCGCTGGCTGACCGGCAGTCTCAACGGTGCAACGTGGGGCGCGACGGTGCCCGTGATCGTCGCACTCGCGATTCTCGGCCCGGTCTTGTTGGGTCAGACCCGTAACCTGTCGATGATCCAGCTCGGCGACGACGCCGCGCAGGCGCTCGGTGTGCGCGTGGAACGCACCCGCATCGTGGCGATCGTCGCGGCTGTCGGACTCATCGCGTTCGCTACCGCGGCGGCGGGACCGATTGCGTTCGTCGCGTTCCTCGCAGGTCCGATCGCCGCGCGCATCGTCGGGCAGGGCACGTCGCTGTTCGTCCCGGCCGCGCTCGTCGGCGCGCTGTTGGTGCTCGTCGCAGACTTCGTGGGCCAGTACGCGTTCGGCACCCGCTACCCGGTGGGCGTCGTGACCGGCGCGCTCGGAGCGCCGTATCTCGTCTACCTGATCATTCGTTCCAACCGCGCGGGAGGCTCACTGTGACCGCATCGCACACGCTGACGGTCGACAACCTGGAACTCGGCTACGGTAGCCGGACCGTCGTCGAGGACTTCGATCTGGACGTACCTTCGGGGATGATCACGTGCATCGTGGGTGCGAATGCGTGTGGCAAGTCGACACTGCTCCGGTCGATGTCGCGTCTGCTCGCTCCGCGTGGCGGGCATGTGTTGCTCGACGGCAAGGATGTGCACCGGCTGCCCGCGAAGAAGCTCGCCCGTACCCTCGGTTTGCTGCCGCAGTCGCCGATCGCTCCGGAGGGGATCGTGGTCGCGGATCTCGTCGGGCGCGGTAGGCACCCTCATCAGCGGGTCCTGTCGAGGTGGAGCCGCGAGGACGATGCCGCAGTCGCCGATGCGCTTGCGGCCACCAACACCACCGAACTCGCCGAACGTGCCGTCGACGAACTGTCCGGCGGGCAGCGGCAACGGGTGTGGATCGCGATGGCCCTCGCGCAGCAGACCGATGTGCTGCTGCTCGACGAACCCACCACGTTCCTGGATGTGAGTCATCAGGTGGAGGTGCTGGACCTGCTCACCGATCTCAACCGCGACCGCGGCACGACGATCGTCATGGTGCTGCACGATCTCAACCTCGCCGCCCGCTATGCCGAGTATCTCGTCGCGATCGCAGACGGGCGGTTGTACGCGGCGGGTGATCCGTCGGACGTGCTCACAAGTGAGACCGTCGCCGCGGTATTCGGGCTCGACAGCCGCGTGATCGACGACCCTGTCTCCGGGAAACCGCTGGTGTTGCCGGTCGGGCGGCATCACGTCACGGTGTGAAGTCTTCAGCATCACTGGGTGGCGATTGCGTCCGAAATGATGGTTGGTGTACCGATATTTCCGACGTCAACCGTCGTTTCGGGCGCCTACGCGGTTCCAGTTGTATGTGGCCTATGAGGAGAAATACGCCGCCGAGTAGGCGTCCTTGATCGCGTCGAGCGCGCTGGTGCAGGGGATATCGGCCTTACGCAACTCGGCGACGACCTCCGTCTCGTCGGCCAGGACACTGCTGGCAGCAACCGCCCAGACGACCTTGTCCGGCTCGAACTTGCGGGTGGAGACCCAGCCCCGTTGCGGAGCAAGTTCGCGCAGCGTGCTCCAGTGTGCGATCTCGTTTGCGTCCGGACGTCCGATGAACAGCAATTGCTCGTGTGCCACGATGAACCCCTTTGTTCTTCCTGCCTCGATAGGGATGTCGTCCGGCGTGTTCTTTTCGTTACATTGCGTGTGATGGGGAATATTTCAGTGTGGGACCTGCGCCGATGGATCACAACTCGAAGAGGGTCTGACCCCAGTACTCGTTCTCCCGTGGCCCCGGTGGGCACGCGAACACTGCCGACCCGACGTGCTGGATGTATTCGTTGAGTGCGTCGGACCGGGCGAGTGCGAGCTGCATCGGCACGAACTGGGTCTGTGGGTCGCGGCAGAAAGCGATGAAGAACAACCCGGCATCGAGGTGCCCGAAGCCGTCCGACCCGTCGGTGAAGTTGTAGCCGCGGCGCAGGATCCGAATCCCGCCGAGATGCTGCGCGGACGCGAGTCGTACATGCGCGGTGGCGGGGACGAAGGGACCGTCCGGACCGTTGGATTCGAGGTCGAGTTCGTCGAACTCATGGGTTCGTCCCAGCGGTGCGCCTTCACGTTTGTCTCGCCCGATCACGGCTTCCTGCTCGCCCAGCACCGCACGGTCCCACTGTTCGATGAGCATTCTGATGCGCCTGGCCACGAGGTAGGTGCCGCCGCCGAGCCATGGCTGATCGTCGGTGGGAGCGACCCACACCGATTCGTCGAGAGCAGCAGGATCCTCGGCTTTGAGGTTGTTCGTCCCGTCCTTGAATCCGAACAGGTTCCGCGGCGTCGTCTGAGATGTCGACGTCGACGAGGTCCGTCCGAACCCGAGTTGTGACCAGCGCACCGATGCTGTCCCGAACGCGACGCGCGCGAGATTGCGGATGGCGTGCACCGCGACCTGTGGGTCGTCTGCGCAGGCCTGGACGGCGATGTCCCCACCAGTTCGGCTCACGTCGAGATTGTCCGCCGGGAAATGCGGCAGGTCTTCCAACGCTGCTGGTTTGAGGTGTGATAGCCCGAACCGGTCGTCGAACAGTGACGGCCCGAATCCGATGGTGAGGGTCAGGTGAGATGGGCCGAGGTCGAGTGCTTCACCGGTATCGCTCGGTGGACGATAGGTCCCGTCGCCCGTCGCGCCGTTCTCCGTGGCCTCGAGGCCGGCGGTCATCCGCTCGGCCATCGCTGTCCACGTCACCAACAACGCGATCAACTCGTCACGGTCGTCGGTGGTGACATCGAACGCAACGAAATGCAGACGGTCCTGGGCAGCAGTGGATATTCCAGCTTGGTGATCGCCTCGGAATTCGACCACACCATCGGCAGGGGCCGAGCTGGGTGCGGTGGCCCGGCCGGCCATCGCACCTACTCCCGCGAGAACTGCTCCGGCCCCGACCGCCCCGAACAGTCGTCGGCGCGAGATTCCCGGATGGGCATCGGGATCGGGGGTGACTGGGTGCTCGGTCACTGTCCGGAAGCCTCCGCGACGACCCCCTGGACCTTGCTGACCTCGGCCGACAGTGCATCGATCAGACGGGACAGCTCCTGGCGTTGCGGTTCGGTGACCGTGTCGTATGACACGAACCCGTCGCCTTCCCGGTACTGCTGCAGGGCAGTATCGAGGTCTGCGAACCGGGCGTCGATCGTGGGCCCGAACTCGGGGTCCTGATCGTCGAGGATCGGACGCAGCACGGCGATCGCAGCCTGCGATCCGTCGACATTGGCCTGGAAATCGTAGAGGTCGGTGTGGGAGAAGATGTCTTCCTCTCCGGTGATCTTCGATGTTGCGACTTCATCGAGAAGTCCCTGCGCATCCCCTGCGATGCGGGTGGGATCGATCGAGTAGTCCTCGGCGTTCACCAGATCGGACAGCTCGCCGATGTCGGCGACGAGTTGGTCGGCGACGGCGTTCGTGTCGGGTTGGAGCCCGTCGACCCACAGGTCTTTCTCGATGCGATGGAAGCCCGTCCATTCCTGCCCGGGTTCGAGGTCGGCCTCGCGCAGGTCGAGTCGCGGATCGAGGTCGCCGAAGCTTTCCGCCTCGGGCTCGATGCGTTCGTAGTAGGTGCGGGTGAGCGGGAACATCCGCTTGGCTTCGTCGACGTCGCCGGTGGTGACCGCGGCGACGAATTCGCCGGCGGTAGTCACCAGCGCCTCCGTCTGGCTGCGGATGTATCGGCGGTAGCCGTCGGCGGCCTCGGCGAGTGCGCCGTCTGCATCGGCCGCGGCCAGAGAGTCGCCGGTGACGGTGAAAGGCTGACGGATGCCGTCACCGACCATGCCCGGCCGGCACGACACTTCGTAGTCGCCTGGTTCGGGAATATTGACGATGAGTTGCCGCGTCAGACCCGGCCCGATGTTCTCGACCTCACCCATTGCCCGATCGCCCGCCGCGAACACGTAGAACTCGGTGACCTTTGCCCCGTTGTTGGTGATGGCGAACGTCGAATGACCGGTGACGCCCTCGGCCGACGACACGTCGCATGACGTGTCGGTGGCGGTCACCGCGATGGCGTCCACGTCGGAGGACGCCTTCTCCGTGCATCCGGCGAGGACCAGCGGCAGCAGGGCGGCAACCCCGATGCAGTAGAGGGAACGGCGCATTTTCGTACCTTTCGAGCGGCAGCGCACGCGGATCGTGTGCGTGAGTATCAGGAGGTTGCAGTGGCCTGTGACGGGCGCATCTGCGGCTCGGCAGCAACCGGCCTCAGGAAAAGGAAAAGGACGACTATCAGGTAGAGGAGCCATGCGGAGAACTGCAGGACTGTCGGATCGGGGCGGATGTTGAAGATGCCCCCCAGGATCGTTCCGTACCAGCTGCCCGCGTCGTACCGCTCGGATAGGTCGAACGCGAGTGACGTTCCGCCTGGCAGTACGCCGCCGATCTGCAGTGCGCGCACGCCGTAGGAGAGGATCCCTGACGCGACGACCACGAGAAATACTCCGGTGAACGTGAAGAACTTCGCCATGTTGATTCGGACCGCGCCGAGATACATCAGGACGGTCACCACGGCAGCGACGGCAATGCCGAGCAGTAGACCCACGAGCGGCCAGGGGCTGCCAGCGGTGTTCTCGGCATACCCGACCATCAGCAATGCGGTTTCGAGACCCTCACGTCCGACCGCGAAGAACGACAGGGAGAGCACGGCAACGGGGCCGACGACCAGTGCTTTCTCCATCCCTGATCTGAGCTCGCCGGAGATGCTCCGGGCGGCTCTACGCATCCACAACACCATGGTTGTGACGATCACGACCGCGATGAGAGACGCGATGCCCGCAGCGATCTCAGCGGCCAGACCGTCGAGCGTGTTCGTCCCGAAATGAATGATCAAGAAGGTGGCGGCCACCAGTGCGACAGCGACTCCGACACCGAGCCACACCCACTTGAGAGCGTCTCGTCGTTCGGATTTGACGATGAACGCCACGAGAATCATGACGACGATGCCGGCTTCGAGGCCTTCGCGGAGACCGATGAGCCCGGACCCGACGAGCTGAGTGGCAATGGACGGTGCATCGGAGCCTGCAGCCAGAACGGACATGGGCAACTCCCGTACTAAGGTGAGCCGACCCTCAGTGAGTCGTGCGGAGAAGAACATACACCCGATTCGGGGGTGCCGGGGAGGGTCTTACGGGCCATTACCTGCGCATTACCGAATTGGAGAATTCCCTTACCGATGGTCCATCTGCCACGACGATCGATCTACCGGCCGACCGGGGACGTTCGGGGCCCCGCGCGCGGAGGGCTGGCAGACTGGGCACAGTGAAGGCGGCAACCAGAACCAAGGTCAGAGGCCCACTTCGGCCACCGGAGCTGGCCGCTGCAGCGGTGTTCGGTGCGCTCACCGCGGTGTTGTCGGTGGTCGCGGGCCTGATCCCGGTCGGCGTCGCGCAGGTCCTGGTGGCGCTGCCCGTCGCGTTCCTCGCCATCGCGGGTCGCGTGCGCACCGTCCTCGCCGCCACCACTGCGGCGGGTGTGGTGGCGCTGATCGCCGGTGGGCCGATCGCGGTGGCGGCAGTGATATTGCTTGCGGCGATCGGCACGCTCGTGGGGTTCGCCCAACGCCGCTGGGGACGATCGGCGGTGTTCGTGATCTTCGCCTGCTCGGTGCCGATGGGTCTGGCGGTGGCGGCAGCGGTCGTCGGGCTGCTGGTTCTGTTCGAGCGGACACGTGAGCTGCTGCTCGAGGCACTGGTCAACACCATGCGCGGCATGCTTACCGCGTTCGAGGCCGCCGGGTCTGGTCCGGAACTGAGCCGTGTGGTGAACGAGACCATCGAGTTCCTCGTGACCTACTGGTGGCTGTGGATCGGCAGCGCCGTCGTCCTCGGCGTGGTCGGGACGGCATTGCTGTCGTTCGGGATCTTCGCGTCCGTCGCGCAGCGCACCACCTGGCCTCGGCAGCAAGCAGAATGGCCCGAACGGACCACCACACGTGAGCCCGGCCCGCTGCCGGTGAAGCTGAACTCGGTCTCGTACCGTTACCCGGTCGCGACGGCCGACGCACTGTGCGACGTGAACCTGACGATCACCGACGGTGAGTTCGTCGCTGTCGTCGGCGCCAACGGTTCCGGCAAATCGACGCTTGCACGCATCCTGGCGGGCCTCGATCCGACGTCGGGATTCGTCGACCGACCGGGCCCGGTCGGTCTCGGCGCAGCGGACGGAACAGTGCTGGTCTTCCAGCATCCCGAAGCGCAGGTGCTCGGCCGCACGGTCGGGGAGGACCTGCGCTGGGGAACGAGCAGCGACATCGACATCGACGCCGTGCTGGCCCGCGTCGGACTCGAGGGCATGGCAGACCGTGCCACCGAAGACCTGTCCGGCGGACAACAGCAGCGACTGGCATTGGCTGCCGCACTCGCGCGAGAGCCGAAGCTGCTCATCGCCGACGAGATCACTGCGATGGTCGACGCCGACAGCCGCACCGCGCTGATCGGCCTGCTCGGGGAGATCGCCGCCGGTGGCACCACCGTCGTTCTCATCACCCACCTCGATGACGAGGCCGCGCGTGCCGACCGCGTCATCCATCTCGATCGGGGCCGTATCGTCGCGCCACCGCCTCGGGAACCGCGTCGGGTGCCGCTCAACGCCGCACCGCCGGCGCACTGGCTCCCGGTGCTCGAACTCCGCGACGTCACCCACACCTACGCGGCTCGCACACCGTGGGCACACACCGCTCTGCGCGACGTGTCGCTGACCGTCGGTCGCGGGGAAGGGGTGTTGGTGGTCGGAGCCAACGGATCGGGAAAAACCACGCTGGCGTGGACCATCGCGGGTCTGTTGCGACCGACGAGCGGTACATGCACCGTGCACGACACTCCCACCGCGAACGTGCGAGGCGAGGTAGGACTCGTATTCCAGCAGGCGCGGCTACAGCTGCAGCGCCCCACGGTGGCGCGGGAGATTTCCGAGGTTGCGGGCCTCCGCGACACCGACTACCAGTACGTCGCCGCTGTCCTGAAGCGGGTGGGACTGAGCGTCGACCTCGCGGTTCGGCCCATCGATCAACTCAGTGGGGGCGAGATGCGGCGCGTCGCGATCGCGGCGCAACTGTCGCGGGCACCGAGGGTGCTGGTGCTCGACGAACCACTCGCCGGTCTCGACGCCGCGGGCAGACGCGAACTCCTCTCGATCCTCGTGCATCTGCGGACTGTCGAGCACGTCACGATCATTGTCATCTCCCACGACCTGCACGGCATGGAAGAGGTGTGCTCGCGCACCGTGGTACTCGAGGACGGCACCGTCGTCGACGACGGAACGAAGGCGGTCGCGTGATGAACAAGCAACATCAGCGTCGCCCCCTGATCCTGCTGCGACCGGTTCCGCGCGAGACGCCCCTGCACCGCGTGTGGGCAGGCACGAAGGTACTTGCTGCCGCGGTGCTGTCGGTAGTGGTGAGTTTCCAGCCGTCGTGGGTCGGACTGGGCGTCATTGTTGCGGTGCTCGTCGCAGGGCTGCTCGTTGCGCGGATTCCGCGCGGCGTGGTGCCGACCATCCCCTGGTGGGTGTTCGCGTTCTTCGCCTTCTTCGGCGTCATCAATGCGGTCGGCGGAGGCGTCGACGCGTACATCCGGGCGACGCTGTTCGGTTTCGCGCTGTTGGTCCTTGCGTCGCTGGTGGGGTGGACGACGCGGTTGTCGGACCTGGTCGAGGCGCTACCCGTCCTGCTTGCGCCTTTGCGGGTACTGCGTGTTCCTGTCGACGAATGGGTGACCACCTGCGCATTGGCGCTGCGCGTACTGCCATCGATCCGCGGGGAGCTACGCATGTTGTTCGCGGCCCGACGCCTGCGCGGGCGGGCCGGCATACCGTCGCCGCGGGGCTCATGGAACGAGGTCGTCGATGCGGTGGGCGCGGTGGCGTCGGTATCGATGCGCCAGGTGCGCGACCTCGGTGAGGCGCTGTCGGTGCGGGGGCCTCGACCCGTTGTGCGGGCACGCCCGCGTCTCGGGGTGGGTGATCTGGTGGTGGTGCTCGTCGTGGTCGCGGCGTGCGTCGTAGTGACGGCTCTGGGGTGAGGAAAGCTCGAGTGTGACGATAGCGTGAGCGATGTGCGTTGGGTCCTGCACGTCGACCTCGACGAGTTCCTCGCCGCCGTCGAAGTGCTCCGACATCCCGACCTCGCCGGAAAGCCGGTGGTGGTCGGCGGTCGCGGCGACCCCACCGAACGCGGCGTGGTGTCGACCGCCTCGTATGCGGCCCGCACATTCGGAGTGCGATCGGGCATGCCGTTGCGGGTCGCGGCCCGGAAGGTCCCCGACGCCGTGTTCCTTCCCGTCGACGCCGATGTGTACAACGAGGTGTCGCGCAAGGTGATGGACACCCTGCGAGGGGTGGGCGCCACGGTGGAAGTACTCGGGTGGGACGAGGCGTTCCTCGGGGTGGAGACCAGCGATCCCGACATGTTCGCCACGGTGGTGCGGCGGTCGGTGCTCGACGCGACAGGTCTGCACTGCTCGGTGGGGATCGGCGACAACAAGCTGCGCGCGAAAATCGCGACCGGATTCGGTAAACCCCGGGGCCAATTCACCTTGACCCGCGACAACTGGTTCTCGGTGATGGGAGACCTGGGCCCGATCGCGTTGTGGGGGATCGGGTCGAAGACCGCGAAGAAGTTGGATGCCATCGGGATTCGCACGGTCCGCGAGTTGGCGTTGTCCTCTGTCGACGACATGGCGTCGAGATTCGGTCCGAAGACCGGACCGTGGCTCGTGGCGCTCGGTAGGGGCGCGGGGAGTGCGGAGGTATCGGGCGAACCGTGGGTTGCGCGGTCGCACAGCCGCGAAACGACGTTCCAGCACAACCTCACCGACTGGGCGGAGGTCGCCGAGCACGTGCTGCGGTTGGCCGAGCGGGTCACCGAAGATATCCGAGCCGAGCGAAGGCCGGGTGTTCGGGTGGCGGTGAAAGTCCGGTACGCACCGTTCACCACCCACACCACCAGCCGCGCGCTGCCGGATCCGACGCTGGATCCCTCGGTGATCTCCGCGGCAGCGGTGTCGCTGCTCGAACGGTTCGATCACGACCGGCAGGTGCGGCTGGTGGGGGTGCGGGTGGAGATGACGGACAGCGGGTGACTACCCGCCGGCGCCGTAGAACCGGTCGACACGTACTCGCAATACGAGTCGTTGTTCATCGACCATGGCCGCGCGGAACTCGTCCCAATCGGGATGCTCACCCTGAACCGTCCGGTACAGGGTGACGAGTTGCTCGGTCGCATCATCGTGTGGAGTGCGTGCAACCTCGGACAACTCGGCATTACCTTCGGCGACCGCGTACGACCAACCGTCGTCGGAGTCCTTGAACAGACTCACCCGCGAGTCGCGCCGGATGTTCCTCGTTTTCGCGCGGGTGTCGGTGATCGAGATGGAGAATGTGTGCGTTCGGTGATCGTAGTGATAGAGGATGTTCGAGATCTGTGGTCTCCCTGCGCGTTTGAGGGTGACGAGTGCGGCGACCCCGGTATTGCCGAACAACGCTTCGAGCGTGGACTCATCAGCTGCCATGGCGTCAGGATACGTGGATCGAATGTGACTGTCATACAGCAGAAATGCTCGAATGTGTGTCTCAGGCGCCGCGAAGGTTTATTCTCGACTGTGGGTCGGGTCCCGATGTCGCGACATGAGGCAGCCATGGCTGAGAACACCGTGAACAAGGCCGCTCAACCTCCGGGGCGGGGTCGGGCGGCGTCGACTCTCGACAAGATTTTCGACGGACCGTTGGCAGGCCTGGCGCCCTGGATCTTCCTCGCAGTTTTCGAAGGACCCGGCAGCACCGGCTGGGTCTCCGCCGTAGCGCTTGCTATTTCGGTGTTCTTCGTCGTGTTCGACAGGATCCGAGGCAAGCAACTGAAGATTCTCGGGGCCGTCGACGTCCTATTCTTTGCGGGTCTGTTCATCCTGCACTTCTTCTTGACCGTCGACGGCCAGGTGTGGTTGGAGAAGTGGATAGGTGAGATCGCGAATATCACCCTGGTCCTCATTGCTGTCGGATCCATCCTGTTTCGGGTGCCCTTCACCCTTCAGTACGCCCGCGACATGGTCGAACCGGAGTACTGGAATACCCCGCTGTTCGTGAAGACCAACTATGTCATCACGGGAGCGTGGGCCGTGGCGTTCGCTGTGGCGGCGGCGGCGGGGTGGTACGGCGATGCGATTCTCGACGACAACAACAATATCTGGACCGGGTGGGTGCTGCAGACCGGAGCGATGTTGTGTGCGATCAAGTTCACCGATTGGTATCCGGATCATGTCCGCGCGAAGGCGATAGCCGAGCATGAGCACGCCGAGCAGAGTGAACCCGGGAACGACCCTCGCGGTGAGCCCGCCTGACCACCGGTACCGTCAGAGTCCGTAGCGCCGGGCGAAGGCCGCGGGTGTCATGCCGACGACCTTCGCGAAGTCGCGCACGAAATGCGGCTGATCGGCATACCCGAGGAGCGTGGCCATCTCGGCGAGCGGTGTCCGGCGCTCGCGTAGCCGTCCGGCTGCCTCTTGAAGGCGGCGGCGCTGGATCAGCCATTTCGGTGTCAAACCGGTCCGTCGATGCACGAGCCGCTGCAGCGCCCGTTCCGATAGTGCGAACTGGTTTCGTACCTGCTCGACACGCAGGACGTCGGGATTGTCTTCGACGAACGCCACCACCTCGTTGATCAGACGTCCTTCGTCGTCGATGGTGGACAACGGACGGAGCATGTCGTCGAACAGATCCATCGCGACGCGATGAGACTCGGGGGAGCGAGGAACCGAGGCCATCGCCGCGCGGATGTCGCCGGTGAGCACGGTTCCGCTGTCGCCGAAAACCTCGGTGAGGTCGATGAATCGATCGGTGAATGCCGCGACCGGTTTGTGTGTGAGCAGGTGACCTGCAGCCGGGGTGAACATCACTCCGACGGCCCACCCGTCGCCCGCGAGGGTGGTGCGGGACAGCCCCGACGCCACGCCGTAGAAGCGCGCGTAGTCTTCCGTGATCACCGCCAGGCATACCGGGTACTGCAATACGCGTTGTACTGAGTTTTCGCCGTCGGGTACCGACCACACCGGAATCCAGTATCGGCGCATCAATGCTGCAAGGTCGGGTGAGGCGGGATACCGGAAGACTCGGTTCGAAGAGTCGGTCGGATCGTTCAGGTGGGCGCGTTCGATCGGCTGACGTTCCGAACCGTCGACCGGATCGGTGTCGGGTTTCATCAATACCCCGCCCTTCCGCAGGAATACAGTCGAGACATGACTACAGCCCCCATCAATACAACAGCACTCCGACACGAAGAAGCGACCAAGCCGCTCACCACGGTGATCGACGCGGTCGAACGGGCCGCGTGGGAGACCCAGTCGCCGTGCGAAGGGTGGTCGACACGCGACGTCGTCGCCCACATCGTCGATACCCAGCGCGACTTTCTCGCTGGACGCGGAGTCGACCTCGGCGACCGTCCCGACCTCGACGACCCCGCTGCCGGGTGGCGCGAGCACACCGCTCGCGTTGCGGCGGTGCTGACCGATGACGACCTCGTCGGTACACCGTACGAGGGATACTTCGGACCCACGACGCTCGGAGCAACGTTTGCGCAGTTCTATATCTGGGATCTGCTCGTGCATCGGTGGGACATCGCGCACGGTGCCGGGATCCCGGTGGCCTACACCGATGCCGAACTCGACCGGATCGAAGCCGGTGCCGACAGCTTCGGCGACTCCCTCTACATGGACGGTGTGTGCAAATCCGGTGTGGACGTCTCGTCCGGCGATCGCCAGTCGCGAATCCTGGCGCGGTTGGGACGTCGCGTGTGAGGGATGACGCTATCGTCGGCCTATGACCGAGCGGATCGCTGTTGCCGACGAAGTGCGTGCTGCCGTCGCGGCCGGCAGCCCCGTTGTGGCGCTCGAATCGACAATCTTCACGCACGGACTGACGCGGCCGCGCAATCTCGAAGTGGCGTTCGAGGCGGAACGGTTGCTGCGAGGCGCGGGCGTCACCCCTGCAACGATCGGCGTGGTCGCGGGTGCGCCCACCGTGGGCTTGTCGCCCGACCAGATCGAGATGATCGAGGCATCGGATTCGGGGACGGTGAAGACCGGGATTCGCGACCTGCCGGTGGCAGCGGCGAAGGGTCTGCACGGCGGGACGACGGTGGCGTCGACGGCGTTGCTCGCGCAGCGTGCGGGGATCGAGGTGTTTGCGACCGGCGGTCTCGGTGGTGTCCATCGCGGTGCGGCGACGACGTTCGACGAGAGTGCGGATCTTGTTGCTCTGTCGTCGATTCCGATCCTGATCGTCAGTGCGGGAGTGAAGTCCATCCTCGACGTGCCTGCCACACTCGAACGGCTCGAAACGCTCGGCGTGATCGTGCTCGGATATGGCACCACCTGCTTCCCGGGCTTCTACGTGCGCGACAGCGGATGCGTGGTCGATGCGGTGGATTCACCGGAGGCCGCGGCAATGGTGGCCCGTGCCCGCGACGATCTTGCCTTGCGGTCTGCGGTCCTCATCGCGAATCCGGTCGCTGCGGACAAACAGGTCGACCCTGCCCTGCACGATCGCGTGCTCGCCGACGCGGAGCGGGAAGCAGCGGCTGCGGGTGTCCGGGGTAAGGATCTGACGCCGTTCCTGCTCGACCACATGCACCGCGGCACAGAAGGTGCCACCCTCGACACGAACGTTGCGGTGTATCTGGGGAACGTGCAGGTCGCGGCGGAGATCGCGACAGCCTTGCTGAGTGCGTCCTGACGGAAGGTGCTCGCCGTGCGTGTCGCTTGCCGGCGCGCGCCATTCCTGACGATGGCTGTTGTCATCTGCCCACCCTCGGGCCGGTGTCAGTGTAGGTGGCCGCGATCCCCGAGGGTACGCAGCGTGCGGTTGTGGAAGACGTCGTCCTGCTCGAGTACCGTGATGCTGCCTGGGTCGGCGCGATAGGCCACATACGCGCATGCGCTGACCGGAAGTCGCTGCCAGGCGGCAATGACCCAACTGAGCGAACCTCCGTGGGTGACGACAATGCGATGTTCCGTGTTGTCGGTGGTGATTCGATCCATGGCTCGGTAGACGCGAGTGACACATTCGAGCTTGGTCTCCGCTCCTTCGATTCCTTCGTCGTGATCCAAGCGTTCTCCGACAGCAGGCGGAGCGACGAAATGGGTGTCGAGCCACGCCTGCGGACGCCCACCCGCAACGCCGTAGGACTTCTCGCGTAGGTCCGGAAGAAGGACGGGTTCGACGTCGAAAACATCTGCGAGAGGGCCCGCGGTCTCGGTCGTACGGGCGAGATCCGACGTGTAGAGAGCCGGAGTCGAACCGGTGGGAATGAGTTCCCGCAGTCGTGCAGCGATCGCATGCGCGTGGATCACTCCGCGAGGGGTGAGCGCGGAGTCGTACCAGCCGCCGACGAGACCGTCGACGTGATGGGTCGCTTCGGGGTGCGTGATGACGTAGATGCGCTCGCTCATCGGGCAGACCGGTTCCCGAGAAACGGCGCTGCACTCGGAGGCAGTGGCTCGGCTGTTCTCCGGTAGAGCTCGGCAGGCCTCCCCGCGCCTTCGTGACTGAATTCGCCGGTGGCGTGGAGACCATGCGACAGGTGGCGTCGGAAGGTGTCCTTCGGGAATTTGCGTCCGTAGATCATTTCGTAGAGGCGGCGCAGCTCGAGGATGGTGAACTCGTCGCCGATCAATCCCGACGGATCGACCGCCATCGCGTAGCGGCGACGCAGATCGTCGACGGCGAGGTCGACGACCTCGGAGTGGTCGAACGCGAGCTCACTCGTGTTGTCCACGGGCACCAGCTGAGCTCCGGTGGGGAAACGCTCGAATGGCACGGCTGCGCTGTGGGCCATCGACAGAACCCAGCCGCGGTCGTCGCGGTCGGGGTCGTCGAGCATCGCCATCTGATGGAACTCCACGCTGTCGAGTCCCGCCTTGTCGTGGAGCGCACGACGTGCGGCGTCGGCAAGACGTTCGCCGGGATGCAGGAACGTCCCGGGCAGCGCGTGCCCCCGTGGGTGGTCGACCACCAGCACTTTCACGGTCTCGTCGACGACGGTCAGCACGGCTACGTCGACGGCGACCGAGGGGCGCGGATAGTCGGTGAGGGGCTTGCTCGGTGACCCCGGATTCGTGCTCACCTGGTTATTAAATCAAACATGCGCTAACTTAATTAGCGCAATATTGAGCAAAGGGGAGTAGATGAAACTGGACGCGCAGCAGAAGGATCGTGCAGCCGGAGTGCTCGTGGCCACTGCCGCGGGCGATGCGCTCGGTGCCGGATACGAATTCTCCTATCCGCGACCGGATGCAGCGATCGACATGATCGGTGGCGGGCTGGGTCCGTTCGCGCCGGGGGAGTGGACCGACGACACATCGATGACCCTCGCGATCGCCGAGGTCTCCGCCTCGGGACTGCCGGTCGGGCACGGAGACGGACTCGATGCGGTGGCCGCGCAGTTCGTGCGCTGGTACGACACCAGACCGAAGGACATCGGCAACCAGACCGCCGCGGTGCTCTCGGCGCGACCCGCCTCGGCGGCTGCGATGCGCCAGCGTGCCCGAGGCATTGCGGGCCGGAAGGCGGGCAACGGATCGCTCATGCGTACCGCGCCCGTCGGCATCGCCTACCTGTACGACGCCGACGCGTGTGTCGCAGCGGCCGCCGAGATCAGCGCCCTGACCCACGACGACCCCCAGGCCATCGAAGCATGCAGACTCTGGTCGTACGCGATCCGTCACGCAGTGCTGCACGGCAACTTCGACGGTGCCCGGCTGTATCTCGACCGGCTGTCCGCGGAGGAAGCCGATCGCTGGGGAGGGATCCTCGACGAGGCCGAGAAGGCGGAGACTGCCACAGTGTTCGACAAGAACGGCTGGGTTGTGCACGCGCTTCAGGTTGCGTGGTGGGCGATCACCCACACCGACGCATCCGGACCGGGTCACCTCGTCGACGCACTCGAGGCCGCAGTGCGCGCGGGCGGCGACACGGACACCACTGCAGCAATCGCCGGCGGGTTGCTCGGCGCCCGCTGGGGCGCGTCGGCCGTGCCGGAACAATGGAAGCGGATGCTCCACGGATGGCCCGGATACCGCGTCGACGGCCTCATCGAGCTTGCGCGGAAGACAGCGGCGAACGCGGTGGACTAGGGATCCTGGTCAGGAGGGTGCCTGGTCGTCAGGTTCCACCTTCTCGGTCTTCTCGCGGTCGGTGGGATTCCCCGGTACGCCCTCCTCGTCCCGTTCCTTCTTGACGTTCTCTTCCATGTCGTCGAGGAGCTGGGACAGGTTGTCGCCGGTCAGGTCATTCTCGTGTGCACGTCGATCGGGATCGGACATTGGGTCTTCCTTTCGTCGTGCGGGCCTTTCTTCTGGCGGTACCCGAACCGGCGGGACGGGAAACCCGCATCACAACCGAGTCGGTGCCTTCCCGTCGAGGAACTGCGCGGAGAGCGAGGCCGGCATCGGCTCGTGCCGCAGATATCCACGAGCGAAGTCGGCGGTGCCCTGGGTGATCGCGCGCAGGTCGATCGGGTAGCGGCCGAGTTCGAGCTCGGGAACCTCCGCTCGCAGCAGTGCGACCCCGGGTGCGGGGGATTCTGTGCCCAGCACCCGGCCGCGTCGCGCGGACAGGTCGCTCAACACCGACCCGAGATGTTCCTCCGGCACCGTCACCCGTACCGCGGCAACCGGCTCGAGCAGCCGGGTCTCACCGTGGGATGCAGCATCGCGGAGCGCCAGACCCGCGGCGGCCTGGAACGCGGCGTCCGACGAGTCCACCGAGTGTGCCTTGCCGTCGACGAGCGTGACCCGCACATCCACCATCGGATTGCCTGTCGCGACACCCTTGGCGGTCTGTGCCCGCACGCCTTTCTCCACGGATGGGATGAACTGCCGCGGAACCGCGCCTCCGACCACACGTTCCTCGAACACGACCCCGCTACCCACCGGGAGGGGTTCGATCTCGAGGTCGCACACCGCGTACTGGCCGTGTCCGCCCGACTGCTTCACCAGACGACCGTGTCCCGAGGTCGAGGCCGCGAACGTCTCGCGGAGCGGAACGCGATGCTCGACGAGATCGACCTGAACGCCGTGTCGGTTGCGGAGCCGGTCGACGACCAGCTCGGCGTGCGCCTCGCCGGTGCACCACAGCACGACCTGATTGGTGTCGGGATTCTGCTCCACCCGCACAGCCGGATCTTCGGCCGTCAACCGTGCCAGGGCCTGGGACAGTTTGTCGTCGTCGGTGCGTGTATGCGCCTCGATCGCCAGGGGTAGCAGTGGTTCGGGAGTCGGCCACCGCGCCAGGTCGGCGGGATGATCGGGGTCGTGGAGGGTGTCGCCGGGGCTTGCGGTCGCGAGTTTGCCCACGCACACGAGGTCACCGGCCACTGCCTCGCCGACGGGTCGCTGCTGTTTGCCGAACGGATTGGTGAGCGCCGGTATCCGTTCGGTCGACTGCTCGTTTCCGGTGAGCCTGGCTGTCGTGTCCGGTCGTAATGTGCCGGCGTAGACCCGTGTCAGGCTGATCCGGCCCACATACGAATCTCCGGTCACGCGCACGATCTGCGCGACGAGCGGTGCGTCGGGGTCGCATGGCGGAGCGTCCCGCAGTCGGTGGGTGGGGTCGGGGAATCCCGTGACGATCAATTCGAGCAGTTCGACCGCTCCGATGCCGCTCTCAGTCGCTGGTATCGCGGGGTGCATTGCGCACGAGAGTATTTCGCGGGTGAGACCTTCCTGCAGGGACTCCGGGTCGAGGGCTTCCCCGGAAACGAACCGTTCCATGAGTGTGTCGTCCTGCCCGGAGATCGCTTCGACGAGGCTCTCGCGTGCGGTGTCCGAGACCGGGCACGGGCCGGGCTCACCGTAGCTGCGGCCGGTCAGCAAACCTACCGACCCGATCGGACGATCCCCGTCGAACACCGGATAGAACAGTGCGCGCACGGTGTCGGGACCGAGCCCGAAGGCGTCGTGGCACTGCTCGAGCAGTTCGTCGTAGCTGTGCCGCGCGATGTCGAGTTTGGTTACCACGATCGCGCGCGGAATCTTCTCCTCGTCGCACTCGCGCCACAACGCGCGCGTCGCTGCAGTGATGGAGTCGGTGGCAGAGACGACGAAGATCGCTGCGTCGGCCGCGTGCAGCCCGGCGCGGAGTTCGGCGTCGAAATCTGGATGGCCGGGCGTATCGATCAGGTTGATCTTGATGCCCTTCCATTCCAGGGGTAATACCGCCAACTGCACCGAACGCCGGTGCTGTTGCTCGATCTCCTCATAATCGGACACCGTGGTGCCGTCGACCACGCGCCCCACACGACCGATCGCGCCCGATGCGAAGGCCAGCGATTCCGCGAGGGTCGTCTTTCCCGTGGCGCTGCATCCGACCACCGCGACGTTGCGAATGTCGGCGGGTGTGTCGGCGATGGGTGCCTGACGGGTACGTGCTGCGGTGCGATCGGACATCGACCTGCTCCTCGTGTCGCTTCCGCCAAGTTTAACCCCGATGCGCTCGTCCGGTTGACGTGATGAGTGGACCACATCAGCGAAATTCTCTGTTGTGGTGGAGTATTCGGCTTTTGTGTACGCGTGGGTCGGCCACTACGAGCGGACCTCGTAGAGATCACTTTCTCACACCGGGCCCTTTGTCACAGTCAGGTTCGGCAATCTGGAGTTCGGTGCCGGGCCCTGCGAAGCGCTACGTGCTGTAGTCGACCGAGGGTCGTCGCGCCAGCTGTGAGGCTGCGCGCTGGAGCATCGCGCGTACGACGATCGAATGCAGGGGTCGAATCGCCGCGAAATAGAGGCGTCCACGGCGGTTGTGTGTCTGCACAATTGTGGTCAGGACGATCCGTCCGGGCTCGCGGCGTACCGAGGCTCGGAAATCCAGGTG
The DNA here is from genome assembly GCF_055230935.1 of Rhodococcus ruitaii. Lineage (NCBI taxonomy): Bacteria > Bacillati > Actinomycetota > Actinomycetes > Mycobacteriales > Nocardiaceae > Rhodococcus > Rhodococcus ruitaii. The sequence continues at coordinate 39,508 of NZ_JBUYWC010000017.1, forward strand.
GCCGGCATCGGTGCCGAGCAGCACCTCATCGTTGTTCTCCGCGAGGACGGCGAAGGTGTCGGCGCTGCCGCGGTCGATCCCCACAAGTCCGACGAGTTGTTCCCGCAGGGCCATGAGTGCGGCAACCCACGGTGGCAGATCGTCGAAGATCGCCTGTGCCCAGGGGTGCGGATCGTCGGGGGTCTCGCGACGGCGCTCGATCGCGAAGGCGTCGCAATGGTCGACCCGTTCGAGTGCGCCGGAGAGCAGACCGATCTGTGTCGCCTCGGTGGCGTCGGCGCGGGGCCGCTCGAACCAACGCAGCAATCGAGCGTAGGTCGCGGGTTCGGACGGGTGCACGGGCGGCGCGCCCACGGCGGCCTGTAGGCGATCGAGCACCTGCTCGAGGACGGCGTCGTGGGACGGGCGGATCAGCGTATGCCATCCGAGCCAGCCCGCGAGGGTGGTGGTGGCATCCACGTCGTGCCGGACCAGTGAGCGCCGCGGACCGATCGTGGTCACGGTGAATGTGTGGGTACCGGTGACTCCGAGGCCGCCCGGGAAGGCGATTTCGATGATGCGGCCCGGTTCGTAGGCGGTGATCGTGCCGTGGGTGCCGCTCGCGCCGACTGCCACCGGGCCGTCGAACCGCATCGGCTCCCACCGCGGTGGGTAGAGCATGTCGTCGGGTTGGCCGATCGTGGCGAACAGTGGCGCGATCTGCTCCGTGTCGCCGTCGACGACCCGCTCGTGGATGTTGCGGATGCGCATTCCGAGTCCCTCCATACGGTAGCGTACGGTTTCCCATACGGTACCGTATGGGAATGTCTCGGCGAAAGCGTCTGTCCGCATCCGATTGGGCAGGCGCAGCCCTCGAGGCAATGGCGGACGGTGGTCTCGCGGCCGTCGCCGTCGAACCGATCGCGTCCCGACTCGGGGCGACGAAGGGCAGCTTCTACTGGCATTTCTCCGGCCGGGATGCGTTGATCACTGCCGCGCTGGAATTGTGGGAGCGCCGCGACACCGAAGACGTCATAACCGAGATCGATGCACAGCCTGCGGGATTGCCGCGACTGCGGGCGCTGATCGTCGGCGCTGTGTCCAGCCGTCAGGAGCAAGGAGCCCGCGCAGAACTGGCGCTGCAGGCCACCGCACAACACCCACTGGTTACGCCCGTGCTGGCACGGGTCACCCGGCGACGGCTCGACTACCTGACCGAACAGTTCGCTGCGCTGGGATTCGCACCGGCCGAGGCAGCGCAGCGTGGCCAACTCGCGTATACGGGCTACCTCGGTGTCGCCCATCTCGCGCACGCGACACCCGGCGAAGCCGATCTCTCCCCGGCCTACCTCGACACGATGCTCGAGGTGCTCACTACTCGGAAGTGACCGTGCGACACCGTGCGGTGTCGAAGTGGCAACGGCTCGGTCTCGGGTTTCTCCTTGTGCTAACGGGCGGTGTGGTGGGGCCGACGACACCCATGTCGGGGTACCCACCTTTCGAACGTCGAAGGAGGCACCCATCATGCGAGCATCCTCACGCATCCTCTCCATTCTGGCCGGGGCGACACTGATCGTCGCGGTCGCCGGTAGTGCCGGAGCAGATCCGTCAGGGGCGGATCCCGAACCGACCGTCACAACGACCACCAGCGTCCCGACCACGTCGACCACGCCGACCACGCCGACCACGCCGACGACGCCGACCACGTCGCCACCGGACCTCGGGATCGAGATGGGCACGGTCGCGATCCGCGCGGCGACGCTGTCGGGCGATGAGCCGATCGCGGGCGTGTCCGTCGCCGTCGCCCGTTGCGAAACCGGAGAGGTCGTCGGCACATCGGCAACGGGTCCTGATGGGATGACGAGTGTTTCGGCCGCGCTCGGTTGCTATGTCGTGTCGTTGTCGGGATTCCCCGACGGCTACGAGCCCGCGTCCACCGGACCGTGGCAGGTCGACCTCACTGCACCGGGCCAGGTCCAGAACGTCGGGTTCATCTTTGCTCGCTGGACACCACCGGGGGAGGGCACGATCGCGGTTCATGCTCGTCATGTCGATGCCGGGAATCCCGTCCATGGCGTGACCTCGTCGGTTCGTTCCTGTGTCGACGACGTCCTCTACGGGTACCTGACCACGGACATGGACGGCAACGCGGCGTCGCAATTCCCCTTGGGCTGCTACATCGTGCAGGTGACGACGATCCCCGCCGACACGACACTCGTGGCCGGTGGCCCCTTCACTGCCGAACTCGACGCCCCCGGTGTGGTCCGCACCGCGGAATTCACACTCAACTTCTCACTCCCGCCGGAGCCCCCGGAGGCGACTGCGTACGGACGAATCGTCAAGATGGATCGAATCTCCGGAAGGCTTTTGGAAGGAGCGATCTTCGTGGTGGGTCCGTGCCAATCGGAGTGGAGTCATCGCGAGGTGACCGGCCCCGATGGTCAGATTCCGCTCGCACTCGCGCCGGGATGCCATGTGGCGAAGGAGGTAGTCGCTCCCGACGGATATATCGCCGATACCAGGCCGATCACCTTCACCGCGACGGAAGACGAGTTCTTCACCGTCCAGGCGTTGAACATGCCCGAGAATCAGAGGCCGATCTTCCGTAACCCGGACGCGCGCGTCCCCGTGCAGTCGATCCCTGCCGGCCCGGTGGAGAGGAAGTGAGATGCGTTCGCGCACAGTCATAGCAGTGTTGTCGGGGGCGGCGGTTCTCTTCGTCGCTGGGTGCAGCGCCGGTTCCGAGAGTGCGTCTCCCGGCCCGCCGTCGGCGCAGCAGGAGACAGGGCAGCGCGATATGCCGCCTCCGATCGTGGCGATCGCCGACGATCCGTCCGCTCCGATCATGCTGACGATCGATGGTACGTCGGCCCCGGCCGACCCCGTCGCGACCGACACCGCGGGGGTACTGCTCCCGCCGCAGGACGTGTCGCGGCTGGGGTGGTGGGCGGATTCGGCCTTGCCTGGATCGGGCGCCGGCTCCATCGTGGTGACCGGGCACATCGACGACGTGGCGCAGGGCGACGGCTTCGCGGCACAGTTCGCCGTCCTGTCGGAGGGCGACGAGGTGTCCCTGGAACTTGCCGACGGGTCGTCGCGGTACTACCGGGTCGACCGGGTGATGAGTGTCGGTAAGGACGGAGAACTCCCCCTCGACGAGCTCAATCGGCTGGACGGGCCCGAAACCCTCGTGCTCGTCACCTGCGGTGGGGAGTTCGTCGGACCACCGTTGGGGTATGCGAACAACGACTTCGTCTTCGCTACTCCTGTGTCGTAGCCGAGCGGAGCTATTCGACGCGCGAATAGTCGAACAACGTGCCCTGGATCATGAGTCGGACGGCGTGATGCGTGGCCTTGTAGTGTTCGGGGGTGGCCGTCGCTGCGTGGTCGTGCAGGCCGCGGAGCACTGTGAAGATCGCGTCGGTTGCTCCGGATGCGTCGGTGTTGAGGGTGCCTTCCTGGGCGGCCTGCTCGATGATTCCGGCGATCACGCTGCGTAGCGACGTGAAGATCAATTCGCTGTCCTCGCCCAGGTGGAGATGCTCGGCGCTCTCCACTCGGAGCGCTCGGTCGAACGCCACCGAATAGGGGTTTTCGTGGAGGAGCGCGGCTCCCTCGTCGAGTACAGCGACGAGCTTGGCCATGACTCCGTCGGCTCGATCGGCTGCGGCTGCCAGGCGCGGTACGGACACCTGCGCAATCTCCATGAACGCGGCTCTCACCAACTCGGCCTTGTTGGGGAAGTAGTGGTAGAGACTTCCGCTTGTGATGTCGGCGTAGCGTGCGATCTCGCGAATGGTCGCCCGCGAGTACCCCACCTCGCCGACGCAGCGCATCGCGGCGTGGAGGATACGCCGCCGAGTTTCCTCACTCTTGGTGCCGACCGGTCTACCCAGCTGCGATGACGCGGATGCCACGGACACCTCCGGAATGTGCGGACTCTGCGTCAAGCATGGCATGCCGTGGCCGGGCCTACGTGTCCGGTGTGGCGCGGGGATCTGTCTCGCTTCGGATTCGGGCATTGACAAGTGGCATTGTGAGCTGCATCATATGGAATCAATCACGTGATTAATTATTGCCCGCACAGCCTCGCGAGCAGCGTGAGCCCTGCTCGGCCGCATCGGTAACAGCCGTCCCAACCCGCTTGACCTCTGCTTCTGCACCCGTGTCGCAATGCATCGTCTATCCAACGTGAAGGAGTGTGCAGCCATGACGTCCACACAGCCAGCGACGTCGAGTCGCCCTGGGGACTGGGTCGATACCGCGCCCGGTATCGCCGATCTCGAACCCGGTCGCTTCAACATGAGAATCTCCACCGATCGATATGTCTCCCAGGAAGTTCAGCAGCGCGAACGGGAGTCGATATGGATGAAGGTCTGGCAGGTGGTGGGGCGTGAAGCCGATCTTCCGGAGGTGGGGGATTGGAAGGTGTTCTCCCTCTTCGATCAGTCGTACATCCTCGTGCGCGGCAAGGACATGGTCATCCGCGGCTTCGTCAATGCTTGCCGGCATCGCGGAAACCCCCTGTGTACCGGACGGGGGAAGGCGAAGCGGGGATTCCTCTGCCAGTACCATCTGTGGTCCTACGACCTCGAAGGTGCTCTCAAGGGGATCCTCGCCGAGAAGACTCTTGACCCGATCGACAAGAAGGACAACTCGCTGATCCAGGTGCCGGTGGACACCGCGGCGGGGTTCCTCTTCCTCAACCCCGATCTGAATGCGGAACCGCTGGGTGATCATCTCGGTGCCGAAGTGCTCGACATGCTCCGGCCATATCATCTCGACCAGATGATCACCGTGATGGACGTGCGTGAAAAGCTCGACTGCAACTGGAAAGTCGTCATCGACGCATTCTCGGAGGGATATCACATCTCCGGCATCCATCCACAGTTGCTGCGGGTGATGACTATCGAGTCGGAGAAGAGTCGGTACCGCCTGCTCGACCGGCACGCTGTGTCGTGTTCGCCGTTCGAGGTTGCGCATATCGACACGTACGGTCCCGAGGAGCAGGTCCAGGGGATTCGCGAACTGCCCGAGACGTTTCCGTCGCTCATGCGGGTCCTGCCGCGTTTCGAGGAACTCGTCGACAGCCACCGCATCGAGAACGAGCCCCTGTCATTTCCCGACGGGGTCACTGCACGGACCATCCTGCAACAGGCCACGCGCGAGGTTCTGACGGACTCGGGTCTCGACGTCGACGGTCTCACCGACGCTCAGATGAGCGACAATCACGGGTGGGTCCTGTTCCCCAACTTCTTCATGACCGTTCGCGCAGGCGAAGCCACCGTCATTCTTGCGCAACCGGATCCGGAAGGAGACCCCAATCGATGCATCTGGCAGATCATCAGCTTCATGTACCTGCCCGACGAGATGGGAGATGCCCTGCGCGCGACACCCATCGAGGTGAGTGAACCTGGCGAGTTCAAGTACTTCGAAGCGCTGCAGCAGGACTACGAGCAGATGCCACGACAGCAGCGTGGTCTGCGTAACAAGGCACTCGATCACCTGCTTCTGGTGTCCGAGGAGGTGGTGGTGGCGCACTTCCATTCGGTTCTCGACCGATACCTCGACGACTGCGCCGACGTCTGACCGACCCTTCGAAGCTTCATCGTACCTCAGGAGAAATGGCGTGGAACTGCGTGACATTGCCGATATCGCGGACGACTACACCGGACGGGCACGTACTGCGCTGGCGTACAGCCTGCTCATGAAGTCCCTGGTGGATCGGGCCAAGGAACCGGGATTCTCGAGCGAATCCTGGTCGCTGCTCGCCGAACTTGTTGCAACCGACGAGTTCGTCCGTGTCGGGAACTTCAAAGAAGTGATGAACTGGTCCGAATACGTCGAATTCCTCACTGGCTGGGCCGGAGCCTCGCAATGGGAAGGCTCGTTCAAGCGCATCACCGACACACCCGACGTCGTGTTCCTCGAACTCGAGGAGCGCAGTAGCGTCGGAGACTTCTCCAGTGTGGTGAATTCCTTGTCGGTCTACGAATTCGACAAAGCCGGGAAAATTCGCCGCATCGACGTATACCTCCAGATGGCACTTCCAGAGGACGCCATGCTCGGTAGCTACTCGGATGTCCAGATATCCGAGTGATTCGCTCCACCGCATCAGGAAAAAACCAAATTGGAAGGATTTCAATGACTCCCGAAGAACGCATGACCCAGCATCGTCGGTTGGCCGAGAGCTACCGCAACGCCTACCTGCGTGAGGGTGTGAAGGACGGCGAAGAGTACACCGACGAACACGGTCAGGATCCGTGGAAGTTCGCCGAAGGCGCAACCTACAGCTCGCCCTACTTCACGGGTGAAGAAGTCATCCTGATGAGCGAAGCGCCCGTCGACACCGCCCGGGCCGCGACGATGGAGGCCAAAGCCTATTCCCTCGTCTTCCCCGATTGGAAGCCGGCGAGCTTCAAGTACTGGCCGGCCGAGAACGGGGTGGTCTGGAAGACGCGGTGGCAGGGAACCAAAGTCGATGGTACGTCGATGGGTTTCTATTCGTACAGCTTCGTCGAAACCAACGACAAGGCCGAAATCACGCGTTGGGAGACCCACGTCAACGACGAGTACAGCCCGTTCCTCGAAGTTGCAATCGGTGTGAAAGGTCCGTTCCGCGGAAACGCCGAGTATCTCGAGGCACTCGAACGTTGCCTCGAAAGATCCGGCGTCACCGTCTGATTCGATTTCCGACCGGGGCGGTGTCCAACACCGCCCCGGGCTCGTCCCGCCTTGTGTGAAAGGAATGCTCCGATATGGAGTCTGTAGCAATCACCCCGTTGTTCGGTACGGAATTCCGGGGAGTGGACAATCTCGAGGACGACGTCGTTGCGGCTCGCGTTCTCGAGGCCCTGAAGTGGCGGGGTGTCGTACTCATTCGCGGACTACATCTTGATGACGACGCACAGATCGCCTTCAGCCGTCGACTCGGCGAACTGGTGGAGCCGGTGAGAAACGAAAAGATCATGACGGTGTCTCTCGATCCCGAGAAGACGGCGTCGGCCCAGTATCTCAAGGGCACCTTCAGTTGGCACATCGACGACACTACGAACAGAATCCCGGCGAAAGCCACCACGCTGACGGCGCGGCAGGTCGCTGAGGTCGGTGGCAGAACCGAATTCGCCAGCACGTATGCAGCGTACGAGAACATGCCCGAACACGAGAAGAAGCGATATGAGGGGCTGCGGGTTGTCCACAGTTTCGAGGCTGCGCAGCGCACCGTGTATCCGGACCCCACCAACGAGCAGGTCGAGTTGTGGCGCAAGCTGCCGCAGAACGAATCGTCGCTGATCTGGGACCGTCGTGACGGACGGCGCTCGCTGGCGGTGGGTGCGACGGCGGACCATGTCGTCGGGATGGACCCCGATCAGAGCCGCCGGTTGCTGGACGAGGTACTCGCGTGGAGCACGCAGAAGCAATTCTCATACCTGCACGAATGGGAGGTCGGCGACCTCGTTCTGTGGGACAACACCGGGATACTGCATCGCGCGGAAACCTACGACCCAGCGTCCGGACGCTTGATGCAGCGGACGACAATCGTGGGAGACGAGCCATGGGCGTGAAGACGGCTGTGGTCACCGGTGGTGGATCGGGGATCGGAAAGGCAGTCGCCGCCCGGCTACGCAAGGACGGGCATCAGGTGGCCGTGTTCGATATCGCGCCGTCGGGCGGGGAACTGGAGTACCGGGTCGATGTGACCGATCGTGACGGGATCGAGACTGCGTTGGCCGAGGTTCGCGACCGGTTGGGTCCTGTGGCGATCCTGGTCAATGGTGCCGGGGTCGAGGTCTACAAGCGGTTCGTCAACCTCTCATGGAGCGCATGGTCGCGGGCGATCGACGTCAACCTGCACAGTGTCTTCCACTGCACACAGGCGGTGCTGCCCGACATGATCGATGCCGGTTGGGGGCGAATCGTCAATATCTCGTCGTCGAGCACACACTCTGGGCAGCCGTTCATGTCGGCCTACGTTGCGGCGAAGTCGGGGGTCAACGGGCTCACGAAATCACTCGCACTCGAATACGGTCCACACGGGATCACCGTGAACGCCGTACCCCCGGGGTTCGTGAACACCCCGATGCTGCGACGCGCAGAAGGGAAAGGGTTGCTCGGTGGCACTATCGATGAGCACATCCAGCGAACCCCGGTGCGTAGAGCGGGCCGCCCCGAGGACATCGCCGCTGCGTGTTCGTTCCTGACCTCCGACGAAGCCGGCTACATCACCGGGCAGATCCTCGGGGTCAATGGTGGGCGGAACACCTGACGAGGAACCGTGACAACTCCCGCTCGAAAACATACTCGTGAGGATAGTTATCTCCGGACGGAACAAGGTATTTCATTTCCGAGAATCATGTTGTTGACATTCGAGTATGTGAGTTGCAGCATATGTGAATCGATCGCAGATCGAACGCGCTAGATGTGGCGGGGGGTTACGGGGTAGAGGGGTTGAACCAGCGGCATTACCGAATAGGTGCGGCGGGTGGCATCGATGTGCTCTGTCGATGTGTCACTCGCCCCGAAATTCTCCGGGCGCGGTGGAAGCCCGAATCATCAGCACGGCCGGAGACGGCCCGGATGAAGGACTCGAACGTGAAGTTGCACAAAGTGATTGTGGCGCTCGCTGTTCTCGCGCTGTTTGTGACCGGATGTGGTGGCAGGGACGGTGCGGAGGAGATCGATTCCGGCCCCGGAGAGTCGGACTCGGCCGCGACAGCGAACTTCGGCGACCTGACCGAGATTTGCGGTCCGGGTGACGCCTCCACGGGCTCCGCCCAAGGCGTGACTGCCGACTCGATCGAGGTCGGGGTGTTCTCCGACATCGGGTTCACCAAGAACTCCGAGTTCGTCGACACCGCGAAGGTCTTCACATCGTGGTGCAACGAAGCCGGCGGGATCAACGGTCGTGAGCTCGTGGCCAACACACGCGACTCGAAACTCATGGAGCCGCGCCAGCGGATGATCGAAGCATGTCGCGACGACTTCGCCCTGGTGGGCGGTGGTGCGGCACTCGACGGGCTCGGCGTCGAAACGCGACTCGAGTGCCTGCTGCCGAGCTTCCCGGCCCAGGCCGTGCAGGAGAAATCTGCCGGTGCCGACCTCGAGGTCTCGGCATCACCGTCGAAGATTCCCGGTTACGACAACTACGCCGGGATTCGTACCTGGTTGATGGACGAGGCGTACCCGGAGTCCAAGGGCGCCATCGGCATGCTGAACGGCGACGCTGCGGTGTCCAAGCTGATCGGCGACATCAACCGGGAGACCCTCGTGGACCTCGGTGCCACCATCGTCTACGACGAACTGTTCCCGCTGTCGGGCGTGACCGACTGGACGCCTTACGCTCAGGCCATCAAGTCCAGTGGTGTCCGCGGCCTCGTCTTCCTCGGAACGTTCGACTCGCTCGCCAAGCTCGAAGAATCCCTCACCAACATGGACTACAAGCTCGACTGGATCGACGCGAACAACAACGCGTACAACGACCAGTTCATCCAGCTGTTGGGCAGGTCTGCGGACTTCCAGAACAACGTCGTCGACCTCAGCGGTGTCGCTCCACTCGAGAGCGATGAGCCCGCGGTGGAAGAACTGAAGGCGCTGTTCGACGAGTATGCGCCGGGTGCGCAGATAACCCTCCCCGCGATGCGCGCGTGGTCGTCGTGGCTGCTCTTCGCACAGGCCGCGACGGCGTGTGGCGATGAATTGACACGAACGTGCGTCTACGAGACGGCACGGGAGGAAACCGCGTGGACGGGTGGCGGACTCCACGTCGCCAACGATCTGGCAGAACCACTTCCGCCGCAACCGTGCTTCAACGTCGAGAAGGCGACGTCCGAAGGCTGGGAGCCGGCAGACTTCGGCGCCGACAACGGCCTGTACCGGTGCGACATCCCGGCGCGTGAGCTCTCCGACGGCACCTCGAGTGCACCGATGACCCTCGCCGATGTCGGCAAGAGCATGAATGACCTCGAATGATGGACCAGTTCCTCGCTTTCGGGATAGTCGGATTGTCGACGGCTGCCATCTACGCGGTTATCAGCAGCGGGTTGGTGGTCACCTACGCCACCACCGGTGTCTTCAACTTCGCGCACGGCGCGACCGGAATGATGGCCGCGTTCGCCTATTGGCAACTCACTGTCGGGTGGGGGTGGCCCGTATGGCTCGCACTGCCCGTCATTCTGGTGGTGCTGGCCCCGCTGTTCGGGATCCTCGTCGAACTGTTGATGCGGCCCGTTCAGGGCCTCGGCGACGCGGAGAAGCTGGTGATGACGATCGCGTTGCTGAGCGGGTTGATCGCGCTCGCCCGGTGGATCTGGGATCCGATGGTGCCGCGTTCGTTGCCCAGCTTCTTCGCCGACCGGGCGCCGTTCCACATCGGTTCGGCGACCGTCAGCTGGCACCAAGCACTGACGATGGTCATTGCCATCGCGGTGGCGCTGACACTCCGCGTTCTGCTGTTCAAGACTCGCACCGGCGTCGAGATGCGGGCCACCGTCGACGACCGTGCGCTCGTCGGTCTCACCGGCGCAAATCCGGTGCGGGCCAATCGGGTCGCCTGGGTCGCGGGCACGGTGCTCGCCGCTCTCGGAGGGGTGTTGATCGCCTCGATGGTCTCGCTCGATGCAATGCAGCTGTCGCTGCTGATCGTCAGTGCGTATGCGGCAGCGATCTTCGGCAGACTGACGAGCCTGCCGATGACGTTCGTCGGTGCGATCGTCGTCGGATGCATGGAGGCGTACCTCGCCGGCTATCTGCCGCAGAACGAGCATCTGCCGGGTCTTCGACTCGCGGCACCGGCGATCCTGCTGTTGATCGCACTGCTGATCTTCCCCCATCGGAAACTGCGTGGGCGCGAACGCAATCTCACCCAGGTTCCAGTCCCCACCGTGCGAGGCACGTTCGTATTTGCCGCACTCGTCGTCGTCTTCGGTCTCATGCTGGCGACGGTGCTCGGTGAAGGAGACCTGATCACTTACGGCCAGGTCTTCGCGTTCGGTGTGATCGCGTTGTCGATGGTGCCGCTCATCGGCTACGCCGGGCAGATCTCGCTGGCCCAATTGGGCATCGCAGGAATCGGTGCCGTCGTGTGCGCCAACTTCGGTGCAGACGGTCAATGGTGGGCGATACCCCTCGCGATGCTCGTCGCGGGTGCGATCGGTGCGCTCGTGGCGCTGCCCGCACTTCGGCTGTCCGGAGTGTATCTGGCCTTGGGAACCGGCGCTATCGCGGTCGTACTCGATCGGTGGATCTTCCCTATGGCGTCGCTCGAGATCTTCGGGCGAGAGTTCGCCTTCTTCAACATGGGATCGGCAAATCTGTCCGGGCCCAGCCTGTTCGGATTCCACCTCGACAGCACAGCTGAACTGACGGTGTTCGCGGCCGTGTGCCTCGCGCTGGTTACCGGAGCTGTCGCAGCGATTCGACGGGGCAAGCTGGGTCGTCGACTGATTGCGCTGCGCGACAGCGAAACCGCATACGCCACCTTCGGTGGAAGTCTGCTGCTCATGAAGACACTCGTGTTTGCGATCTCGGCCGCGATCGCAGGTCTCGGCGGGGCGCTCTACGGGATGCAACTGCGAGCGGTGGCACCCGAACAGTTCAACTTCGTCGCGGGTCTCGGCATCTTCCTCATCGCGGTCGTGGGTGGCCTCGGCGTGGTCGGCAACGGCCTGTTCACCGGCGCGATGATTGCCGGGCCGATGAACGCGCTGGTCGCGCTGATCCCGGCCACACAGAACTTCGTGCAGACCCTCCCCGCGCTGGCCGGACTCGCATACGGATCCGGCTCGGTCGACGACGGTGTCGTGCCCTCCCTGCGAGAACGATTCGACGGTGCACTGCGTAACCCGATCGCGATGAGCTCGTTGGCGGTGGCGGTCGTCGCGCTGTGGATGCTGCGACTCACCGAACTGATCAACGGCTACGTGCTCGTCCTCGGAATCGCGATCGCAGCAGCGGCCGCATTCGGATGGGGGGCACGTCGAATCCCGAAGACGGAGCTGGAGCCGGAGATCCCTGTCGAATGGTGGGGGCTGCAACGCCCGTGGGACGAGACCGACGAGGAGGTGCTCGATCGTGCCATCGCAACTCGAGGTTGAGAACGTCACCGTGGCATTCGGCGGGCGCAGAGCTCTCGACGGTGTCGGCCTTCGGGCCGAACCGGGGCATGTCACCGGGCTTATCGGTCCCAACGGGGCAGGGAAGAGCACACTGTTCGACGTGATCTCCGGGCTGCGGAAGCCGGTGAACGGCAGCGTTGCCCTCGACGGCCGGGAGATCACCAAGCTCGGACCGGCCCGTCGCGCGCGGCTCGGGATGTCCCGTACCTTCCAACGGCTCGAACTGTTCGGTCGGCTCAGCGTCCGCGACAATCTGCTCGTCGCAGCCGAGATGGGCCCAGACCGGAAGAGCGCGTCCGCGGTGGTCGACGGACTCGTCGAGCGCCTCGATCTGCGTGCCATTGCCGACACGACCGCGGATGCGCTGTCGACCGGCATGGGTCGCCTGGTCGAAGTGGGGCGGGCCCTGGCGGCACGGCCCAGCGTCCTTCTGCTGGACGAACCCGCCGCCGGCCAGGACCGAGAAGAGACCGAACGGTTCTCCGCGCTGCTGCGCACGGTCGCCGACGACGGCGTGGCAGTGCTCCTCGTCGAACACGACATGGAACTGGTGATGGAGGTGTGCGACACCGTCCACGTGCTCGACCTCGGGAAGATCATCAGCGTCGGCACACCCGACGAGGTTCGCAGCGACGAACGAGTGATCACCGCGTACCTGGGAGCGACATGAACGCCATTCTGGAACTCCGCGACGTCTCGGCCGCCTATGGGAAGATCACAGTTCTGCGCGGCGTGAACGTGCGGGTGATGCCCGGGCAGATCGTGGCGCTGCTCGGCCCCAATGGTGCCGGCAAGACGACGACGCTGCGCGTGGCGTGTGGTGCGCATCCCGTCGGCTCGGGACAGCTGCTTCTCGGTGGCCGCGACATGACGGGTGTCTCGTCACGCGACCTCGCCCGCATCGGCGTGTGCCTGATTCCGGAGGGGCGCGGGGTCTTTCCCAATCTCACGGTCCGCGAGAACCTTGTGATGATGACGTTCACGGGCCGCTCGATCGAGGAGATCGAGGAGATCGCCTACACGCGGTTCCCGATTCTCGGTAAGCGTGTGTCGCAGGCGGCGGGAACGATGTCGGGCGGCGAACAACAGATGCTTGCGCTGGCGCGGGGTTTGGCCACGGATCCGGCGGTGCTTCTGCTCGACGAACTGTCGATGGGGCTGGCGCCGCGGATCGTGGCCGAACTGTACGAGCACGTCGCTGAGGCCGCGCGGCAGGGGGTCGCGGTGTTGGTGGTCGAACAGTTCGCCACGGCGGTGTTGCACACCGCCGACCACGCCGCAGTGCTCGTCCGCGGCGAGATCGAGATCGAAGGCCCACCGGACGAACTCGGCGACGAGCTCGCGTCCCTCTATCTAGGAAGTGCATGATGACTGCGACCGAAACACGTGCCGACAAGTTCGCGCGCGAGCTGACCGAACTGAAGGTCCCCGATCCGGCTTCCGGCCGGTCCGGGCTCTGGTTGAAAATCGGTGTGGCGCTGATGACGCTCGGCCCCGTGCTGGCGATCGTGGCGTACTTCTTGTCGCACAACACCTCCGATGCATTGGTTCAGCGCGACGCCATTATCATCGCCTTGCTGGGCATCGCGGTGGCTGCCGTGGGATCCGCTGTGTTCCTGCGGTATTCGATCACCGGCTTCCTGAGATTCTGGCTGGCCCGCCAGTCGTACGAGTTCGCCAGGCTCGGTGAGCGACTCCCCGAGAACCCCACGGCATCCTGATTCCACTGCACCACCCATGTGGACGAGGTTCCACCCTTCGAAAGGAACACCTAGTGCGCACATTTTCCCTCCGCCGGGCACTGGCGGTGGCCGGAATCGCAGCCGTTGCTCTTGCCGGAGTCGTCGGCTGCAGTAGCGATGATTCGTCGGACACCACCGACGAGACGACCGCGACCACCGTTGCCACCGCGACGACCGAAGCCGAGAACACGACAGAGGCGGAGGAGGCCGGTGCCGCTGCCGACGCGGAGACGACGCAGGCCGTCACCGATGCCTGGGTCACGTTCTTCGACGGCACGACCCCGCCGGAGACCCGCGCGGGCCTCGTCGAGAACGGTGACGCGTTCCTCCCCGCACTGCAGGGGATGGCAGCTGATCCGCAGGCATCCGCGACCAACGCGACGGTCGAGGGCGTCACGAGCGCGAGCGACGACGCGGCGACCGTCTCCTGGACCCTGTTGATGAACGGTGCGCCCGTTCTTCCCGATCAGTCCGGTGAGGCGCTGCTCGAGGACGATCAGTGGAAGGTATCCGCCGTGACGTTCTGCACGCTGCTCGCGATCCAGGGTGACGGCAGCGAAGTGCCCGGCTGCTGATCTACCGAGGCGAAATGGCCGAATGTCACTGTGCACTTCGAGTGTATGAGGGTGACATTCGGCCATGGTGTGTCAGTAGACGTCGCGTACGTACCGCTTTGCGCGCTCGAGTGCAGTGACATACTCGGCGGCTTGCTCGTCGCTCATTCCACCGTGCTCGGCTACGACTTCGTGCAGCGCGAGGTCGACATCCTTCGCCATCCGCGACGCATCGCCGCAGATGTAGAAGTGGCCGCGCTCTTCGAGCCACGCAAAAAGCTCGGCTCCGTGCTCCTTCATCAGGGTCTGGACGTAGATCTTTCCGGCCTGGTCGCGGGAAAATGCCAGATCGAGGCGGGTGAGCAGGCCGGACTCGACGAACTGAGCACCACGCTGACTGCCGTTCCCCGGTGTCGGCGTGATGCGTCAACGGTGATCAACGATGAGAAACAGACGTCTTTGTCCGAATGCGCCGAGCGTTGCGATGGTGGAGCACGACCGAGTGTCGCAGGTCACAGCCGTCGGATACGCTGCGGACGTCGTCAGATGCCCACGCGATCATCGCGAGAAGAGCAGAGGTGTTGCAGATGAGTGAAGTTCTCGACCGCACCAAGATCTACATCGGCGGGCAGTGGGTCGATTCCGATGGTGCCGGCACCATCGAGGTCGTCGATCCCACCACCGAGCAGGTCATCGCGACTGTCTCGGAGGGCGTTGTCTCCGACGTAGACCGCGCGGTCGCCGCGGCTCGCGAGGCATTCCCAGCGTGGTCGGCCCTGAGCGGCGCGGAACGCGCCGCCTATCTGGCGAAGATCTCGTCGCTCGCCAACTCGCGTGTCGACGAACTCACCGCGACCGTGTCGCAGGACATGGGCATGCCGTTGAGCCTGGCGAAGCCCGTGCAGATAGGTATGCCGCTGAAGAACATCGCCGCATACGCGGCACTGGCCGGCTCCTACGATTTCGACGACCAGGAGATCGGCAACGCACTCGTGGTGCGCGAGCCGATCGGTGTCGTGGGGGCGATCACCCCGTGGAACTACCCGCTGCATCAGGTGGTTCTCAAGGTATTCGCGGCACTTGCGGCCGGATGCACCGTGGTCCTCAAGCCTACTGAAGTGGCTCCGCTGATCACCTACGCTCTCGTCGACATCGTCGATGAAGCGGGCCTGCCGCCGGGTGTCCTCAACGTCGTCAGCGGCTACGGACCTGTCGTGGGGGAGGCCATCGCCGCGCACCCCGACGTCGACATGGTGTCGTTCACCGGGTCGACGCGCGCGGGTAAGCGTGTCGCCGTGGTTGCCGCGGAGACGGTGAAGAAGGTGGCGCTCGAACTCGGCGGTAAGTCGGCGAACCTCATCCTCGACGACGCGGATCTCGCCGCTGCTGTCACCGAGGGGGTCGGCAAGTGTTTCCTCAACTCCGGTCAGACATGCACGGCACTGACGCGCATGCTGGTGCCAGCCGAACGGATCTCCGAGGCCGCCTCCATCGCTGCCGAGGTGGCGAAGGCCTATACCGTCGGGCTCCCGTCCGAGCCGGGTTCGAAGCTCGGTCCGCTCGTGAGCGGAACTCAACAGAAGCGGGTGATCTCCTACATCGACCAGGGTGTCGCGGAGGGGGCCGAACTGACGCTCGACGGACGCGAGCACGGGTTCTCCACGGGATACTTCGTCGGCCCCACCGTGTTCAGCAATGTCACCGAGGACATGACCATCGCGAGGGAAGAGATCTTCGGCCCCGTCCTGTCGATCATCGGGTACAAGGATGAGGACGACGCCGTGCGCATCGCCAACAACAGCGAGTACGGACTGTCGGGTGGTGTGTGGTCGGGAGATCCCGCCCGCGCGGAGGCCGTCGCACGCCGCATCCGCACCGGCCAGGTGTTTGTCAACGGCGGTGCATTCAACACCGACGCTCCGTTCGGTGGCTACAAACAATCGGGCGTCGGACGTGAGGCCGGTGTGTTCGGGCTGGAAGAATTCCTGGAGATCAAGACAATCCTGCGCTGACTGGCACTGCGTGCCGTGCGGCGCGACACGCGAAGCCTGAAGGTGTGTGACGTTCAGCACTTTTCGGACGATAGTCGGAGTGAGCGATCCATCACGGTCTCGGACATGCGATGAGTCGTCTGCACACACAACGGCACAGGAAGAAGCGCGGCTATGTACTGGTCGGCGAACACGAGTGACGGCGGGGGCGCGGGCGGGGGGTCACCGTCCGGCGGTCATGGCGCCGAGCAACTGCGCAGTGTCCTCGAAGCCAGGCTCCCGGATCTCGCGCCGTGCGCGCGACTGCTCGCCGGCCGGGATGACGTGGACAGCGCACTGCTCGATCGTGCGGTCGCTCGCGCCGCGGCCACATGGCGCGAGCCGGTGGGGCCGGAGTTGTGCGCGTACGTTCTGTACTGGTTCGGGTATCTGCTGCAGATGCGGCGGCCTCGGCTCGGTCGGCCGCATGCGGATCTCGGCGTCGACGACACCGTGCTCTTCGGGGCGCTGTCGCCGCTCGAACAGGTCACGATCGTGCTGAGCGCGTGCGATGGGCTGCCGTCCGCGAGAGTTGCCGCACTGGCCGGCCGGGCGCTGGCCGAGTTCGAGTTGGACGAGTCGGCTCGCGCGGTCGTCGGATGAACGCGGCCGGCGAGGCACAGAAGCCCCCCGCCACGGGGCGGGGGGCTTCGTCGAAGCGGGGTCAGGACCGGCGCGTACGCCCCAGGCGCAGCAGGGTCATGGCCAGGGTCTTGCCGTCGTTGCCGAGTTCGGCGAACCGGTCGAGCACGCCCATCTCGTTGG
Organism: Rhodococcus ruitaii; assembly: GCF_055230935.1. Taxonomy (NCBI): domain Bacteria; kingdom Bacillati; phylum Actinomycetota; class Actinomycetes; order Mycobacteriales; family Nocardiaceae; genus Rhodococcus; species Rhodococcus ruitaii. The sequence continues at coordinate 56,691 of NZ_JBUYWC010000017.1, forward strand.
CCTGTGCTTCGCGGGTCTCACCCGATTCTTTCGCTGCGGCGCCGATCTGCTGGGACAATTCGGAGCGCCGCTTGACCGCCTCGAGGATATGAGCATCGAGGTCGCGGATCTGGTCGAAGAGGCTCCCCAGATCCGTGTCGTTGGCCGACGGTGTTGCTTCGGCGCGCTCGATGCCAGGCGAATCAAGCTGGATGGTCATGCAGATTCCTCCGGTCTCGTCTGAATCGTCACAGATTGTGTCGTGTTCATCGGCGAAGGTGTTACTCATCCGTACATGAAAATCCTCGGGTCCCGCAGCCATGACCGAATCGACCCCCCGGAAACCCGTTGTGAACTGGATGGATACCCCACCTGACCGGTGAGTATGGTAATCATCACACTGGCGTGTGTCGAGACTTTGTGCTGGGTTCCCGACGGGGTTCTCATCGGTGGGTGTCGGGTGCGGTAGCGTCGGGCCGCAACCGGCATTCACCGGAGGCGTCGGGGCCTCCGGTGCTCCGGAAGGGAGTACCTATGCAACGGCCGATTCTTCGGAAGGGGCGGGGTTCGGAGACCGATCTGGTGCGGCCGGAAGAGTGGGGGCGTCCGAGGTGGAACATCAGGGCGGCGATCTCGATCGTATTGGCCGCCGGCGTGAGTGTCGTTGCCTTCGCCGGTGGACTGTCGTCCGCCGATTCCGGTTTCGGGCCGGAATCCCGCTTCTTTCTGATCCTCTCCGTGCTGATGCTGCTCACGGCAGCGTTCGGAGGTGTGTTCTGGTGGCCGCGGCGCGGTAGCCCCGGTGTGCGGACTCTTCGCCGAGGGGGTCTCGGCGCGGCGACCGAGGTGCGCTCACGCATGGCGGTCTTCGTTGCGCTGGTATCGATGGTGGGATGCGCGGCAGCACTTGCGGTGGGCGCCGCCGTCGAGGTGTTCCTGTTCAACAACGGCATCCCGTGGGTGAGCCTCGTCCTGGCGCTGCTGGGTGTGCCATGCGTGGCGTTCGTGGTCGAAGTGATGCTCGGGCGCATCGCTGTGGGGGCACTGGTGCTCAGTGCCGACGGTATCCGGCAGCGAGGATGGGCGTTCGAGTCGTACTTGCCGTGGATGTCGGTCGCGGGGGTGCAGGCCGTGGACTACGGCTACCCGGAAACGTGGGTCGAGGGAACGCCGGGCGCCGCGTGGGCGCGTCGCCGCACGAGCAGGGTGTTCCGGCTGGACCGGTTTCCTCACACGCCGCGGATGGAGATCGACTCGCGACGCTACGCGGTCGATCCGGTGTTGCTGCACAGGATCCTCGAGTTCTATGCCTGCAACCCCGCGGCGCGGCGCGAACTCGGCACTCCGCGAGCAATCGAGAGGTTTCGGCGGGCGGACCTCGGTATCTCGGGCTGATCCGCCGTTCGGAAGTGTCATTCTCGAAGTTCGAGAATAGCACTTCTCTCGTGGCGTGAACGAGAGTAGATTGTTCTTCTGGAAGTTGCGGCACGGAGTGCCGTAGCCTGCGTGTGGGTGCACAGTCGTGTGGGTGCACAGTATTGGGCCAGCCGCAACGGTGCTCGACCAGATTGGATTACAGATATGACCACTCCCGACCCGATCGTCATCGTCGACGGCGCGCGTACCCCCGTGGGGAGCTTCGGCGGTGCGTTCAAGGATGTCCCCGCCCACGAGCTCGGAGCGGTTGCCGTGCGTGCAGCACTCGAGCGTTCCGGCGTTGCCGGTAGCGACATCGACGAGGTGGTCATGGGCTGTATCGGCCAGGTCGGTGGCGACGCCTACAACGCGCGCCGCGTTACCCTCGCCGCGGACCTGCCGGTCTCGACCCCCGCGCTCACGGTCAACCGTCTATGCGGTTCCGGGTTGCAGGCAGTCTGGTCGGCAGCTCAGCAGATGCGCTGGGGTACCGCCGACATCACCGTCGCCGGCGGCGACGAGAACATGTCGCGGATGCCGTTCTACGACTTCGGTGCCCGCAGCGGCTACAAGCTCGGAAACCGCGAACTCGTCGACGGCACCACCGGCATGCTCACCGACCCGTTCAGTGGCAAGCACATGGGTGTGACGGCCGAGAACGTCGCCCGTGAATACAACGTCACCCGCGCGCAGCAGGACGAGTTCGCCCTCGAGTCGCAGCGGCGCGCCGACACCGCCGCGGCCAAGGCCGCCTTCGCCGACGAGATCACCCCCGTCGAGGTCGGCGGCCGCAAGCCGTTCACCGTGACCACCGACGAACATCCCAAGCCCGAGACCACCCTCGACGGGCTCGGCACACTCCGGTCGGCGTTCATCAAGGACGGCACGGTCACGGCCGGTAACGCATCGGGCATCAACGACGGCGCCGCCGCGGTCGTGCTGGCCAAGCAGTCCGTCGCACACGAACGTGGTCTTACCGGATCCGTGGTGATCGACTCGGTTGCCGTCGCCGCGATGGACCCGTCACTGATGGGATACGCCCCCACATACGCGCTCGCCAAGCTGTTCGAGCAGACCGGCACGACACCGTCCGACATCGACACCGTCGAACTGAACGAGGCTTTCGCCTCGCAGGCGATTGCCGTGATCCGCGACGCGAAACTCGACCCCGACAAGACCAACCCGTACGGCGGCGCGATCGCTCTCGGTCACCCGGTCGGCGCCACCGGCGCGATCCTGACCGTCCGTGTCGCCAAGGACCTGGTCCGCCGCGACCTCGAGCTGGGCATCGTCACGATGTGCATCGGCGGTGGCCAGGCCCTCGCTGCGCTGCTGCGCCGAGTCAAGTAGCCCACCGCACGGCGGATAGTCGGGGCCGGGGTTCCCGGCCCCGACTTCTGCGTCAGATGCTTCGTTCGCGTCCGTCCCAGTAAGGGGCGCGCAGCGACCGTTTGAGGATCTTCCCCGTCGGATTGCGGGGCAGGTCCCCGACGATGTCGATGCTGCTCGGGCACTTGAACTTCGCGAGACGCGCCCGAGCGTAGTCGATCAGTTCCTCCTCATCGGCCTTCTCGTCGGCGGTGAGCACCACGATGGCCTTGACCGTCTCACCCCACTTCTCGTCGGGCACCCCGATGACCGCGACCTCTGCAACCGCCGGATGCTCGACCAGAACGCGTTCCACCTCCGGGCAGTAGACGTTCTCACCGCCGGTGATGATCATGTCCTTGAGCCGGTCCTCGATGAACACGAAGCCACCTTCGTCGGCGCGTCCCATGTCGCCGCTGCGGAGCCAGCCGCCGTCGACGATGGTCTCGGCGGTCGCGTCGGGCCTGCCCCAGTACCCGGGTGTCGTTTGCGCCGACCGCCACCACAACTCGCCGACCGACCCCACCGGAACATCGGCGCCTCTGACCGGATCGACGATGCGCATCTCGACGCCCGGAATCGGGGTGCCCGCCGACGCCATCCGCCGCTCCTGCGACGGGTCGCGATGCACATCGGGCATCAGCGCCGTGATCACCCCGGCCAGTTCGGTCATGCCGTAGACCTGAACGAATTCGGAGTCCGGCCATGCGGCGAGCGCTGCACGCAACAGTGGCAGCGGCATCGGGGCGGCGCCGTAGGTGATGCGCTTCAGCCGGGACAATGCGGCGATCGCCTGGTCGCCCGCGGCGAGGACCCCCGAGATCACGGGCGGGACGAGGAATGCGACGTTCGCGCCGGCTGCGATCCCACCGAACAGTGACGGCGCGTCCGCTTCACGAGTGAAGATGCATCGTCGGCCGTCGTGGATGCCGATAATCGCGTAGCAGGTACCTCCGACGTGGAACAGCGGCATCGCAACCAGCAGACAGTCCTGGTCGCGAAACGGAAGAATCGACAGCATCGCCTCCGCATGCGCCGCCAGATTCCGGTGGGTCAGCTGGACACCTTTCGGGCGCCCCGTGGTCCCGGAGCTGTACAGCAGAAGCGCGGTCGTGTCGGGCGCGACGTCCGGCAGGGGATGCTGCGGGTCGCCGGATGCGAGGAAGGCTTCGAACTCGTCGTCGTCGCCACCGACGACGACGACCTTCGTCACCGTGCCGAGGTGCTCACGGATCGATCCGACCAGGTCGGCGAACTCGGCGCCCACGAACAGGACTGTCGCGTTCGAGTCGCGGAGGATGAACGTGAGTTCGTCCCCGGCCAGCCGGAAGTTGGGGATCGCATTGGCCGCGCCCAGCGCCGACGCCGCGTAGGTCACTTCGACGCATGCCAGGTTGTTCTTGTCGACGAATGCGACGGTGTCGCCCGCACCGATCCCGGCCGCGGCGAGTGCCCCCGCGAGACGCCGGACCCGGTCGTGCCATTCGCGCCAGCTGTGCGACCGGTCCAGATACTGGACCGCGGGGGAGTCGGGGATGGTCTGTGCCCAATGGTCCAGGCGATCAATGAGCGTGGGCGAGTGCGACGCGGACATACAGGACTCCTCTGTGTGGTCTGTGTCACAGAGAATAGCGGTCGCGCGGCCTATCGAGGAGGAGACAGATCGATGGGGCGATCCGGCACGGGTCCGCGGAGCAATCGCGGGTAGTCGCTGGCGAGCGACCGCGGACCGAGCAGATCGGGACCGGTGTACGAGGCGAGTTCGGGCACTGACCACCAACGAAACGAAGAGAGGTTCTCGGCTGCGAGTTCGGCGGCGGTCAGAGTGGGACTCGGGGCGAACGGGGCGGTGCGGATCAGATAGTAGTCGTTGATGATCCCGTCGAAGCCCGGCACGTGATCGGGCGAGACGATCGTCGAATGCCACACGTGCGGGGGCTCGGCGTCGAGTCGGAAACCGACTTCCTCCATGAGTTCACGCGTCAACGCCTCGAGCCGCGTCTCACCGTCCTCGATGCCGCCGCCGGGGGTGATCCACACGGTGAGGCCGTCGGGTGTGCACGCGCGGCACAACAGGAGCCGGTCGTCAGGGTCGACCAGAAGCGCGCGGACCGAATGGCGGAGGTTCGGGACTGTCACGGAAACGAGAGTAGGACAGTATCCGACCAGGAGCAGCATCCGACCAGAGGCAGCATCCGACGAATCAGGAGTCGGTGCGCATGTGCCGGCTGCGTCCGTCCCAGTGGACGCGGGTCGTGACGGCGGAACTGTCGCCCAGACGCCGAACCTCGTAGATGTCGAGGGCAGGTACCTGCGGAACACACCCCCACAGTGCGTGCCCGGTCATGACGAAATCGATGTCCTGGCGTACCAGCAGACCCATGAGCTCACCGATCGTGGGCTCGTCGATCTTGGCGAATGCGTCGTCGAGCAGCACCATCCGCAGCGCGAGACCGGTGTCGGGCAACCCCGACAGATATCCGTCTGCCGCCGCGAACAGTGCGACGTACGACACGAACCGGGTTTCTCCCTGGGAGATCTTGGCCCGCTTCGAAATGCGGCGCTCCTGATTCGGCTCCGGGCCGATGATGGTGACATCGACCGTGTGCCACGTCCGGTAGTCCAACGCCCGCGACAGATGCGCCGCGTACCCGGCCGACGGATCGCTGTCGTGCGAGACCTCCACGCGGTGACGAAGCAGCTCGATCAGGTCATCGCTGTCGCCGATCGACCGCGCGCTGTCGGTGAGGAGCTCGGTGATGCGTGCCGCGTCGGCATCCTCACGGACCGGCGACCAGCCGATGCGGACTCCGATTCCGTGGCTGGTCCTGCTGTCGGCGAGACTCACGTTCATCGCTGCGATCAAGTTCGCGGCCTGCGTGATCCGCCTGCGGAGTTCGTCTGCGACGCCTCCGAGCACGAACCCTGTGAACACATCGTGTTCACGCTGGGACAGCGCGGTCCGGCCCTCTTCTGCACAGGCCGTGAGATGGGCGAGCACACCCGTCGGGGTGGTGTCGGTACCCGCGCCGGACAGGCGTACCACATGGGCACCCGAGTCCACTGTGTGCTCGATATCGAGCTGATCGGAGATCTCCCGATCGAATCGCTGCAACGCTGCGAGGATCCGGTTCTCACCGGTATCCGTCGGCCGGGGCAGTGCCGTCAGCACGTTCTCGGCGGCCTCGCGTACATGTTGCGCGTCGTCGAGGTGTGCGATCGGGTAGCACTCGACATCGGCAGCCGCAGACAGAGCGGGAACAGCCAGCTGCGCTCCCAGCACACCCGCCGCGCTCTCGAGCTCCTCGCGGTGACGGGTGAGGCGTTCCTGCGCCGCTGAAGCCTGTTGCATAGCCGCTGCCACAGCCTTACCGAGCTGCTCGCGGTGAGCAAGAGTGCGCCGACACTTCTCGTCGGTGCGGGCTCGTTCCGTCTCCGACTTCTGCAGCTCCTCCGCGAGGTCGGCGACCTCGATGTCGACCGCTTGGATCTGTGCGGCGACCACGGCTGCCCGGTCGTGCCACTCGTGCCAGCGGGACTCGGCCGCTTCCTCGGCATGTACACGCCGCTCGACCGCCTGGGCGACCGCGCGCGCAGACCTGCCGAACCGGTCGTACTCGGTGAGGACATCGCGGATCTCGCGGGCAAGAGCCGTGCACGCGGCGTCGGCTTCGGCACACGCCACGACGGTCGCGTCGAGGTCGGCGACACCGGTCGGCAATCCGAAATGGGTGCAGGCGGTCCGGTGGGACTCGAGGTCGGATGCCCACCGGGAACGCAGCGTGCAGGCCCGCTCGCGAGCGTGGGCGGCGGCTTCGGTACGTCGGGTCGCGTGTTCGGCGAGCACTTGGGACCGCGCATATGCCCGGTGCAGTGCGTGCGCGGTGGGGGCGGATGCGATGTGCGCGTCGAGTTCGTCGTTGCCGATCGGCGCGGTGCGATGGTCGACAGCGTGCCGCTGCTCGGCGAGGTCCAGACGGGCCAGTTCACCGGTGATCTCGTCCAGCCGGGACCGACGCGCGGCCTCGGTTCTGCTGCGGGCAGCCTCACCGATGAATCCGGGCGCCTCCGCGGTGTGCCGCCCCCGCAGGACACCGTTGTGCCAGCGACCGTCGCGGGACACGGAGGCGAATGCCGAGGCATCCTCGAACCCGACCGAGGAGAGTACCGAGGCGACCGCCTCGACCGGTATATCGGAAGTCGGGTCGGGCTGGAGGACCGTCGAAAGCGGCTGACGCGGAGGTTCGCCGCGTGGCGAGATGAGGATCTGTCCCGAAGAAGCGCGCAGCCGACCTTCCCCGTCCACGGTCGCGGTGAGGAAACCCGCTGCCAAAAGCGCAGATTCGATGCCGGCCCGGTCGTCGTCGCCGAGGGTGTCGACGAAATCGACGGCTCTCCACAGCGGAACCCCGCTCTGCGGGCTGCGCCACGGGGCCATTGCGGGGCCGGCGTCCTCGGCTTCGAGGCGGCGTTGTTCCTCGAGGAGCGTCGATCTCAACGCGGTGCGGGTCGTGCTGCGGTGATCGACCGCACTGGTCTCTGCTGCACGGCCCAGGTTTCCGGGTGCTGTGCTCCGGGTGAGGGTGATGAGTTCCGTGAGGGCCGTGTCGGTCGCCGCAGGGTCGGGGTCGTCGCTGGAGAGCGATTCCACCGCGTCCATCAGACGTTGCATCAACGCTGCGCCGTGCTGGGTGATGTGGGGCAGCAACGTGGTGGTGCGCTCCGAGGTGAGCCACGCACGCCATCGATGCCCGAGGTCGAGGGCGGCGTCGTCGAGGTCGCGGGTGGCGGCATCGCGTTCGAGAGCCTCGCGTTCGGCGTCGTGTGCGGCGCGCTCGGCCTCGGCTTCGGCATCGTGCACCCCGCGTTCGGCGAGTTCGAGGCGACGGGCCTCGAACAGTCGCCTGGACGCCTGATCGCGCCTGCGGCGTGCCGCTGTGGCTGCATGGTCGGCGGCGATGCGGGCATCGTCACAGGTATCCGGTAGGAGCCGCACCTGCGCGACGGTGGGTCTGCCGATGGCCTCGGGGACGGCTTCGCTCCGCGCACGGACCGGTTCCGAATGTTCCTGGGGTCGCGTGATGTCGAGGCGGATCCGCTCCGGGAGGGTGTCGGCCGCTACGGCCGCGGTGGCGAGCCGAAGTCTGGCGGCTGCAAGCATCTCGGATGCTCCGGTGACCGTGTCGTGCAGGTCGGCCAAGTGCGCGTCGGCGCGTTCGGCTTCGAGGGACTCGTGTTCTCTCGTTTGGGCGGCGTGCTGCAAGGCCTGGTCGGCGCCGCGGCCGAGGGCGTCGACAGCGAGAGCCCGCTGAGCCAGATCGTCCGCGTGGCGAAACAGTGCGTGCGACTCGAGACCTCGGATTGCGCGATCGAGCTCGGCGAGCTGGTCGCGTCGTTCGCTCAGGCGGGTGTCGGCGGCGGCTGCCTGAGCGTCGAGGTCTGCGACCTCGGCCTCGGCCTCGTCGACTTCCACCCGGGTCTTCGCTACCCGGTCGGCGGCCTGTATCGCCGCATCCGCACTCGCGCGCAGCAGGTCGGCAGCGTAACGCCGATAGACGGCGTGGAACTGACGGACCCGGGTGAGCGAGGACTCGAGTCTGGTCTGCGCTGCGCGGCTCTCTCCGAGCAGATCGAGGCGATCACCCGCCGCGGCGAGCATGTTCTCGTTGAGCGGGGGCAGTGCGTCGGACAGGATCTGGGGTAAGCGGCCTTCGTCGATTCGGTTACCGACATCGGGTGACCGCAGGGTGTGCAATAGCTGCAGCAGCCCCGTGTACCGGTCGCGCCCCGACTCGCCGTGCAGGCCGAACACCAGCGCGCGGACGGTGTCCCGGTGTTCTTCGGGGCTGCGTGTGATCCGGTCGGCGCCGATACGGGCGGTGAGGTCGTCGCGCGAGAGCGGCACCCGATGCTCGTCGACCAGCAGGAGGTCGGTGCCGACGCGGGCGTCGGCGGTGAAGAAATACACTTCGCTGCGATGCGCGGTCGCACTGTAGCGGACCTGCGCCCCGATTGTGAGAAACCCTTGGGGGCGCGATAATTCGAGCCACAGGTAGCCGACCCGGTTGTTCTGTCCGCCCGCACCCACCCGCATCAGTTCGTCGAGGTCGACCTTGCCCGCGCCGGTCGCATCCATGCGTTTGCGGTCCGCGTCGAGCAGGAACGGCAGCAGCATCTCGAGGGCACGTGACTTTCCGGAGCCGTTGGTGCCGCGCAGGATCATGCGCCCGTCGCTGAGCATGAACTCGGTATCGAGGTAGTGCCAGACATTGACGATCCCCGCGCGGGAGAGTTTCCACCGCTGCGGGTGTGGTGAGGTGGCGCTATCGAGTACGGGTGCGTCGGACGAGTGGGTCATGGGTGGGGGCCTTCGGAGATGGTCGGGCGATACCGGGCGGCGGGAGCAGCGAGAAGGAATCCGTCGTCGCGAGAACGTGCGAGTCCGAGCCGGACCAGCAGTGCCGTGACGTCCCGGCCCAGCGCGGCGACATCGCGGACGTACTCGCCGCGCCAGTTCCGGGCGTGGGTGGCGACGAGGCCGGTCAGAGTGTTCTCCAGGGTGGCTGTGTCGATGTGCACCTCGCTGCCGGGTGCGGGTGCGACGACGTCGACCAACTCGGAGATCAGGAGAAGCGCAGCCTGGTTCACCGTTCCGGATCCGGGGAAGGCGAGGTCGGTGAGGTTGCCGCCCGGGTCGTACGCGAGCGCGCCCTCTGTGCGGACCTCCAGGACCAGGCCGAAGTCCTCGTCCAGGAGCCGCGCGATCTCGGCTCGCTCACGGATCAGCACGTCGAGGGCCTCCGGATCGAGATCGTCACGCGCAGTGAACGGATCTTCGACGAGCCTGCGATACAACCGGCGTCGCGGCGTCTCGGGTCGTGCGGTGATCGCTGCCGACGGGCCGGGAAGATCGTGCAGGGCGAATGCCGTGAGATGTCGTAGCAACGGCCGACAGACGGTGAGGATCACCTCGTCCCCGCCCTGATCGTCCCCGAGGTCGGTCTCGCCGACCACACCCCACTCCATCAACGCATGCAGGGCGGCCACGAGATGTCGCCGCTCCGCCAGCCCGTCGGCGATCTCGATGTCGCGGGCTGCGGCGTCGGCGCGGACCTGCTCGACGAGCACCGTCATCGGAATTCGGTCGCTTTGACCGGGCGCGAGCAGCGCGGCGGCGGTCAATGCGAGGTAGGTGTATCCGATCGCGCCGAACTCCCCGCCGGTTGCGCGGTGCAGCGGCCTCAGAGGCGCCGCGGCGTCGAGCGGTGTCTTCACGAGCCGAGCGAACTCCGTCTCCACGATCAACGTGTAGCCGAGACGGTCGGCGAACATCGCGCGCAGTGCCGCGGAGTGACGACGGACCAGGTCGAAACCGTCTGGGTCGTGGAGCGCGGTGAGGATCGGCCGCTGCAGCATGGCCCGGGCCGCATCGCGTCGGCCAGCGGCATCCTGGGCTGCGGTACCGGTGCTCACCACACTCCGATCGTCGGCGCGGAATCGATGGGCGCGAGGAGTGGCGATGAGGTGCGCAGGACCAAGCCGTGCACGGTGACGTCGCCGTCGGAGCAGTGCACTGTGGTGTCGCGACCGGGTTCGGCGGTCAGGGTGAGCCCGAGGTCGTGGTCGTCGATGCGGTATACGCCGTCGAGTTCCTGGTGTCGGGCGAGAAGTACCGCGAGTCGGTCGAGCAGCACGTCGCGCGCGGTCGTCGAGATCTGTGCGCCGTGCAGGTCGTGCGCTGCGCGCAGTTCCGCGACGGCGTCGGCCAGTTGGTCCGATTCCTGTTCGGCCATCGCCACGATGAGGGATCGGTCGGCCGTCGGGTCGGGGATCCGTGCGTTCCGGCCGCGTGGCGACCGGTCGCCGCGTTCGCGCAGCGAGATGGGCACGGACACCGGATCGGCGGTCCACCAGGATGTTCCGGCGCCGATCCGTGGATCCGGCTCTTCGGGGCCGAGTAGCAGGTGTCGGCTCGGATACGCACCGAATGTGGCGGCGTGGAGTCGGTGGGCCTGCTCGTCCGAGGATTCCGAGAACCAGGAGGCCAGGCGCAGGAGGTCGGCTCGGTGGGAGAAACCGGGGGCCTCCGAGGTGCGGCCCCGCGTCAGGGTGAGCAGCCGGTTCAGCGCTGTGGCTGCGGCGTCTCGCAGTTGCCGGGGGCCGGCGTCTTCGTCGTACCAGGAGGCAAGCTGTTCCCATTCGTCGCGTGTGCGTCCGGGGGAGCGGGTGACTGTGTCGCTGGGCAGACCCGGGTCGGGGAGCGCCGTGAGCAGGTCGTCGATCTCGGGGAGCAGGCGCTGCACTGCCGCGTGGATCCGGGTTGCGTAGCGGTTCAGGTCGGAGGTGACGACGTCGATGTAGTCGAGCAGTAGGAGCTTGAACTCGGTGTAGTCCTCGCCGGAGAGATCCGGCCGCGCCGAGGCCTCCGCGAGGTAGGTGTAGAAGTCGGCAATGCTGTCGGTGAAGACGTTGTGGTGCACGAACACCCCGGTGACGTGTCCGGCGAGGGTGTCGGGGTCGATGGCGAATCCGGTGTCGGTCGCCGCGTCGATGTGCGTGAGGGCGTCGGAGATCCGGGGGAGGGATTCTCGGGTGACCTCGCGGGCACCGTCGTGTGACGACAGTAGTGCGGAGGTCTCGCGGTGCACGCGGCCGCCGAGGACCGTCGGGCGATAGCGGGCGGTGGCGCGGATGTAGTCGCCGATCGATCCGACGCGGGTGTCGCGCCCTGCCTCGCCGAGATTGCCCCACGCGACGAGTTGCCGGCATCGGTTCTCTGCGGTGTCCCGGTCGATGCGGTGTCCACCGGCGGTGAGGGTGGCGGCGATGTCGGCGGCCGTCGCGTCGGCAAACAGGACAGCGTCGGCGAGCAGGACATCGGTGAGGTAGTTCATGATCGCGACGTAGTCGTCGGATTCGTCGGCGACCAGGTAGCGGAACAGACCGCGGGACCCCCCATCACCCATCGGTCGTCCCTCCTCTGCGCTTCCACCACGGTACGCACAGGTTAGTCGTTCGGAGTCGCCGAGCCTCGGGGCGAGGGTGGGGTGCGCGCCTACGATGAGTCCATGACCGGTACTGACGGGTTTGCGACCGACCTCGTCGAGCAACTGCAGGTCTCGCGCGATCTGATCCTGTGGAAGCTCGACGGGGTTTCCGAGTATGGCGCGCGACGCCCGATGACGCCGACCGGCACCAATCTCCTCGGGCTCGTCAAGCACCTCGCAACTTGTGAATTCGGGTATTTCGGTGAGGCATTCGGCCGGCCGTCCCCAGTTTCGCTGCCCTGGACGGATCCGGAGAACGCTGCCGGCCCGAATGTCGACATGTGGGCCACTGCCGACGAGTCCCGCGAGTACCTCGTGGGTCTGTATCGCCGTTCGTGGCAGCATGCTGCGGAAACTTTCGCTGCGACCGAGCTCGAGGATGTAACACACGTGGAGTTGTGGGGCCGGGGCCGCGTGACGCTGCACCGAGTCCTCGTGCACATGAACAGTGAGACCGCTCGCCATGCGGGGCATGCGGACATCGTGCGGGAGATGATCGACGGCTCGGTCGGGTGGCGGCAGGATTTCGACAATCCGCCCTACCACGAGGGTGAGCGGGTGCGTGCTCACCACGCCCAGGTGCAGGAGGCTGCCGACCGTTTCCGCTGATCATCGGTGTGATTGCGCCCTGGTTTGAGGCGTGGAGCACACCGAGACTATAGTTGTCCTATGCAACAGAAACGGCGGTCCGGTTCGCCGGATCGGACCGGAGTGATCGAGGTCTACGACGAATTCGTTCACCTCGTGCGCTTCCTGACTGCCGGGGAACGGTCCGACGACAGCTCCCTGTCGCTCGCGCAGCATTCGCTTCTGGGGTTCATCGCCCGCAATCCGGGTTGCCGCGCCACCGATGTCTCGGAGGTGTTCGGCGTCAATCGGTCGACCGTGTCGAGGCAAGTACGCCACTGCATCGACGAGGGTTGGCTCTCTGCGGACTCCGGACCTACAAGGTTGGGACACCCGCTCACGTTGACGGACCAGGGGCATGCCGTGCTCGCCGTCACAGTGGCTCGCCGATACGACGAAGTCACCGCAGGACTGGCGGGATGGGACGAGGATGAGATCGACACGTTCATCCGCTTGCTGCGCCGCTTCCGCTCCGGTGTGGACCCGTCCACCCTGCCTTCGACCGACCAGAACGATGGAGATTTCAGTGCGTGAGTACTCGACCCCCGCCCAGTTCACCGTTGCAGACAACGATTCCGTCGTCCACACGGTATTCACCCAAGCGGAGAAAACTCCGCACCGCGTGATGTACTCGCGCCCCCTGGGTGACGAGTGGGTTGCAGTCACCGCGGCGCGGTTCGCGCAGGAGGTCGCCGGTGTCGCCAAGGGGTTGATCGCCAAGGGTGTGCAGCCCGGCGATCGTGTTGCGTTGCTCTCGGCCACGCGGTACGAATGGTCGTTGTTCGATTACGCGATCTGGGCTGCGGGCGCGGCATCGGTGCCGATCTACGATTCATCGTCCACCGAGCAGATCCGCTGGATCCTCGAGGACTCCGGTGCCTGCCTTGCCATCGTGGAGACCGCCGCCCACGAGGCGCTCTTCGTCGGCATGCCCGACACCCTCGGTGAGATCCACCGGATCGACGACGGGGCAGTGGACTCGCTCATCGCTGCAGGTGCCGGCATCGACGACGCCGAGGTCACCGCTCGCCGCGAGGGCATCCGCGTCGATGACCTCGCGTCCCTCGTCTACACCTCCGGCACCACCGGCCGCCCCAAGGGCTGCATTCTCACCCATCGGAACTTCATCTCGGAAGTCCGCGGAATCCTGACGGCGCCGATCGGTCAGATGGCCGCCAAGCCCGGTAACCGGATCCTCACGTTCCTTCCCCTGGCGCACGTGCTGGCCCGGGCGGTGTCGCTGGCATGCTTCGAAGGGGGTGCGGCGCAGTCTCACTGGGCGGATTTCGGGACAGTGTCGAGCCAGTTCGCCCGGTATTCGCCGCACATGATCCTCGGTGTCCCCCGCGTCTTCGAGAAGGTCCGCGACGCGGCGGCCGGGAAGGCGGCCGCAGGTGGACAGTTCAACGCGGCGATCTTCCAGTTCGCCGAGGAAACCGCCGTCGCCTACAGTGAGTCGCTCGACCACGGCGGACCGAGCCTGTTCCTGAAGGCCAAGCGGACCATGGCCGACAAACTCGTCTACGGCAAGCTGCGCGAGGCCATGGGCGGCGAGTGCCAGATGGCCATCTCCGGTGGTGGTGCGCTGAGTACCAAGCTCGGTCACTTCTTCCGCGGCGTCGGCGTGCCGATCTACGAAGGCTACGGACTGACCGAATCGACAGCCGCGCACACCGTCAACATGCCTGGTTCGCAGAAGATCGGCACCGTGGGCCAGCCGTTGGGCGGCAACAGCGTTCGGATCGCCGAGGACGGTGAGATCGAACTGCGCGGCGGGGTCCTCTTCGCCGGCTACTGGCGCAACGAGAAGGCCACCGAGAAGTCGTTCCACGACGGATGGTTCCGCACCGGCGATCTCGGTTTGCTCGACGCGGACGGGTACACCACCATCACCGGGCGCAAGAAAGACCTCATCGTCACCGCAGGCGGCAAGAACGTCTCGCCGGGCCCGCTCGAAGATCGGATGCGTTCGCACACCCTCGTGTCGCAGGCCGTTGTTCTCGGAGATGGACGGACCTTCATCTCGGCGTTGCTCACCGTCGAGCCCGAGGTGTTCGACAATTGGAAGGCGGAGAACGGCAAACGGGCCGACGCCACCATCGCGGAGCTGCGTAACGACCCCTCGTTGCGTGACGCGATGCAGACGATCATCGACGACGCCAACAGCACCGTCTCACATGCCGAAGCCATCAAGAAGTTCGTCATTCTCGATCGCGATCTCACCGAGGAGACCGGCGAGCTGACCCCGACACTGAAGATCAAGCGCACTGTCGTAGCCGAGAAGTTCGCCGCCGACATCGAAGGTATCTACACGAAGCGGTGAGCCTCATTCGGGCCCGGCCGGGACAACGACTCGGCCAGGCTGGTGAAGCGCTCGTGACCGGCGAGGTCGTCGAGGAGAACGGCCTCGCCGTCGGCGTCTGCGAGCGGCACACGCCAGTTCGGATACTCGTCGACGGTGCCCGGCTGATTCTGGCTCCTGCGTTCACCCACCGCATCGGCCAGTGACAACGCCAGCAACACCGACGGGCTCGCTGCGATGAGCCGATGCAACGCGTCCACCTCCTGTTCGGTGGTCGTCTGCTCTGGATCGCCCAGCAACCCTCGGTTGCGGGCCAGGGCGAGTACCGCGTCGCGCTCGGCCGCGGCTCCGGCGAGTTCCGTTTCCAGGTCGCCCTCCAGGAGTCCGAGCTTCGAGCGGATTGAAATATGTTCCCCGGCAAGATAACCGGACGTCGGCGGCAGATCGTGGGTGGTGACCGACGTCAGGCACAACTGCCGGTAGGTCTCGGGCGCCCGGGGGACGTCGCCGTCCTTCTCGAACCACAGAATCGACGTACCCGCGATCCCGCGCTCGGCGAGGTACTCCTGGACCCACTCCTCGAACACCCCGAGGTCCTCACCGATGACAACCGCATCCGCGCGGTGTGCCTCGAGCACCAGGATGCCGATCATCGCCTCGTGGTCGTACCGGACGTACGCGCCCTGGGTCGATGACAGTCCCTCCGGCACCCACCACATGCGGAACAAGCCCAGGATGTGGTCGATCCGCACACCACCGGCGTGTCGGAGCACGGAGCGGAGCATCTCGCGATACGGGCGATAGCCCAGCTCGTCGAGGCGATCGGGACGCCACGGCGGCTGGTTCCAGTTCTGGCCGTTCCGATTGAAGTCGTCGGGTGGGGCACCCACCGTGACGCCCGACGCCAGCGCGTCGCCGAGCGTCCACGCGTCGGCGCCGTCACGCCGCGCACCCACCGCCAGATCGTGCACGACACCGATGTTCATCCCCGCAGCACGAGCGGCGCTCTGCGCGGAGGCGAGCTGCTCGTCGCACAGCCACTGCAACCAGCGGTGGAAGTCGATGCGTTCGGCCAGCACGATGCGTTGACGCTCCACCCACGGGTCGTCCGGCGCCGTCGCCCGCTCCTCCCAGTGGCGCGACCCGGCCTTCTCCGCAAGTGCGCACCACAATGCGAAGTCGTCGAGTGCCGGTCCTCGTTCGGCGCGGTACGCCGCGTAGCGAGCCTGGCGGGCGGGGCTCCTGGGCACGCGGTGGATTCGTTCGAGCACCTTCAGCTTGGCTCGGAACGTCGGATCCCGCTTCAGGCGTCCGGATTTGCGGTTTGCTTTCGCACAGCTCTGTGCAGTCTCGTCGAGCAATCTGCGCTGTTTACGCGGCAGGTAGGCGACCTCGGGAATGTCCTCGACACGCAAATACAGCGGATCGAGGAATCGCCGTGACGACGGAAGATACGGAGACGGCTCGTGCGGGGGCCGAGGCTCCGCAGCGTGGACCGGGTTGATCAATACGAAATCGCCGCCGTGGCCCGCAGTCACCGCTGTGAGATCGGCGAGGTCGCCGAAATCACCGATGCCCCACGACCGGCGTGACCGTACCGAATACAACTGGGCCGCCAGACCCCACCGTCGGGAGCGCAGGAGTCGGTCGGCCGTGGACAGCCGAGCCGGTGTCACCACGAGAGTCGCGGTCGCCTCGATGTCGTTGCTGCGCGCGTGGATCGTGTGCCAGCCCAGCGGTAGGTCTGGCACCTCGAATGTGGCCCGGCCGACGAGCCGTCCGTCCACCGTCCGCGGATCGATCCACACGTCGAGCTGGTCGGCGTCGACCTCGGCCCCGTCTTCCGTCACCACCCACACCGACACGGGATCGCCGTGTGGCACGTGGACGGCGAACGAACGCGTGTGGCCTTCCACGACGACCAGCGACGACGGCAGCATCTGCCGCCACGGTAGGTTCGGGACGTCCGCGAGAGAATCCTCGATCTCGACGTCCGAACCTGCC
Organism: Rhodococcus ruitaii; assembly: GCF_055230935.1. NCBI lineage: Bacteria > Bacillati > Actinomycetota > Actinomycetes > Mycobacteriales > Nocardiaceae > Rhodococcus > Rhodococcus ruitaii. The sequence continues at coordinate 73,434 of NZ_JBUYWC010000017.1, forward strand.
GGTACATCGAGGGCCGCAAGGATCGAGCGCAACGTTCGGTCGGAGACCCGGTGTTCGAGGGCGTCCCACCCACGGTAGGTGCAGGACACTCCGTGGTGCCCGGCGAGTTCGCGAAGCTTGTCCGACGACGTCACGCTCTGGAATCATGCCAGCAAACGCCCGCGGAGGCAGTACCACGAACGGAGACACACGACAGCCGACGGCATCGTCGAATACTCGACCACTGTCGCGGACGTGGTGCGGTGCGCCCTGGCCCTAGTCGCCGAACCCGTCGAAGAGCGTCGGTTCGTCCGGATTGTCGAACAACGGCGGCTGGTCGGTGCTCGGCCTCCCCGGTGAGCGCCGGCGGGATAGGTCGGTGGGTTGTTCGAGGTAGCTCAGCGCCGCGGCCAGAGACCAGCTCGTCAGCTTCCACTCGAGCGCCTTCGTGTCGGCGGCGGCGACACCGTCGTCGTCGCCCGCGAAGGCCCGGTTCAGGGATTCGCTGGTCCAGCCGACGTGCTGCTCGGTGCTGAGCTCGAGGAACTGCTGGAGCCGCGAGGTTTCTCGGTTTCCGATCGCCGCGATCCTCTCGACCGGAATATCGGATCGTCCGTGGACGTGGTGATCACGCAGTTCGAGCAGCGCGGACGGAAGTTCGTCTTCGAGGCGGGGCTCCCACGCGTCCGCCCCGAACGGATCGTCGCCGTCGGACGCGTCGAAATCCGGCGATTCGAAATAGTGGTCGTGGCCCTGGCCGTGCATCGGCAGGCCGCCGATGTGCGCGGCGAATTCGTGGTCGACGCCCTCGAGGAACCCGGCCATACGGTCGAGAGCAGATACCAAGTGCTCGGGCACGAACGGCGACGCAGGAAGGTGGTTGACGACGGCGACGCGATCGTCGATGAGCACGAATTTCAGCTGCGGCCATTGCCGATTGAGATCGGAGACCACCTCCATCGCGCGGGTGCGACCACTGATCGAATGCACGATCGGAGCGAGCAGATCCACTGTCGCGGCGCCTGCGCCGACCCCGACGAACACGAGGACATCGGCGATGCGTAGCACGAGGTCGCCGTCTTCGTCCCACGTCGGGGTATCGCCGACGCGATCTCCGACGGTGTCTTCGATGAGCTCTCGCAGGTGTTCCTCACCGAGTGGATGGACAGGCCCGCGCGCAGGCACCCTAGCGGAGGCTTCGGTTACGGGCGCCGGCGTTTCGAACTCGTGGGTGCTCGCGGTCCCGAAGGATTCCGCACGCAGGAACAGCGGGTGCGGAACTCCCCACACCTCACGTAGCGCACGCACCGCGACCTCCGCGAGCCGATCGGCCCACGACGACGGAAGATCCATCCAGAACGCGGGCGAGCCGCCGTCTTCCGGTGCATCGGGGTCTCGCGAGGGGGTCTGCCAGCCCAATTCCAGCAGCAATGCCTCATCTTGCGACGACAGATGTCGCCCCTCGGACAGATGGAGATTGGACGGCACCTCGCAGCGCACCTGCTGATCGCCCCACGCGTAGAACTGTACGCACGGACCCGCCGGCCCGCCGGATTCCTCGGCCAGCGGCTCGAGCACAAGCCCGCCGCCGTCGCGCATGGCAGCGACGTGGTCGGCGAGATCCCCCCGAAACTCGCGCCAGGCCCGGTCGACGTCGCGGTCGAAACCGTTGTTCGCCTCGTCCATGAACCTGCCCCCTTTTCCTTCCCGACATTGACCCGTGTCGTGCACACTAGCCGGACCCACCGACAGGACGCTTGTCGACAAGCGCGCCGACCGGGTGTGGCGGCGCATACTTGCACCTGTGCGAAACCGCGCGCGGTCATCCGATGCCGCCACGTCAGTGCAGGTGCGCAGACTGACCTGGCGGGCGTTGCTGCGCACGGTGACGACGGTCGTCGTGGTGGGCACCGCCTACTTCACCCTGCCGTTCACCGGCCTCGACGACCTCTCCACGCTTTTCCTGCTGGTATTGGGATCGGCGGTGGTGTGCGCTGTCTGCGCCTGGCAGGTGTGGTGGGTCCTGCGGTCGCCGCATCCCGTGGTCCGGGCGATGGAGGGAATCGCCGCGACCGCGACCGTCTACATCCTCGGCTTCGCGTCGCTGTATACGGTGATCTCGCAGATCGAACCGGAGGGATTCACCGAGGTCTTGACCAGGATGGGTGCCTTGTACTTCAGTTTGACGGTGTTCGCGACCGTCGGGTTCGGAGACATCGCCGCTGTCACCGATGGAACGAGGGCAGTGGTCTCGGCGCAGATGGTGTGCAACCTGATCTTCCTGGCACTGGTGGTGCGGTTGTTCATGCTGACGGCGAAGCATCGTCGGCAGCAGGTGGCGGAGAATCCGCTGCCCGACGAGAGTCCGTGAACAACGCTAGTCCGTGGACAACGTAAGTCCGTGAATACGGCCGTCCTCACCACCCGAGTGCGCGGGTGATGAGGACGTCGAGCCTACGAGCAGGTAGGCGGCATCACGGGATGGTGAGCACCTGGCCGGGTCGAATCAGGTCCGGGTTGGAGATGCCGCTCGCATCGGCGATGCGCTGGTACTGGTTACCGTCGCCGTAGAAGCGCTCGGCGATCGCCCAGAGGGTGTCGCCGGACGCGACGGTGTGGGTCCGCGACGCCGGGCTCGCTGCGGGAGCGCGCTCGGCCGCCGGAACGGCCGCGGTGCGGGCCGGCTCACGAACGCCCCGCGCGGTTTTCGGAGCGACGCTGTTGCTCGCCCACACGGGCTTGTCGCCTGCGTACAGCACGACGTTGCGGTCGTCCTGCACCGTGAGGCGCACGCCCGAATTGCCGCTGGTCTCCGATGCCCACACCGGGGAGTTGTCGTTCTTGTACAGGACGAAGTTGCCGTCCTCCTGAACATTCGCGCGCACAGCGCCGGAGCCGTGGGTTCCCGCGGCCCACACGGCCTTACCGCCCTCGGACAGGACCAGGTTGCCGTCCCGTTGGAGCGTGAGGGTGTATTTGCCGTTGTCGGACTTCAGTTCCTGGCCGACACCGAGACTCTGGCCGGCATTGAGAGAGCTCACGCTGTCCCTTTCGATCGATACGTTGTGATTCGGGCAACCGGATCGAACCGGACACCGTCACGTACAGTACCGCCGTGCCGGCCGCTGTAGCAGCCGCTGTGGGTGTCACATCGTGTCGAGCGAGCGTACGAACCCCCCGATGCGGGTGACTGCGCGACTCCCCTCGGGGACAAGCGACGCGGCCGCCTGGAAGACGTGCACCTGCTTCTCCCACACCTGCAGTTCTGTGGGGACGCCCGCTGCGGCGAGACGGTACGCCATGGTCTCGGCGTCGATGAAGGTCATTTCCTCGGACCCGGTCTGGATCAGTGCCGGCGGCATGCCGGTCATGTCGAGATCGACGGGGGACGGCACCGGTGCGTACCGGGCGTCGATCCGCTCGGCTCGCTGGATCAGGGTGGACAGCACGGGTACCGCGCGTCGTGGGAACAGTGCACACTTCTGGGCATTCGGATGTTCGAGCTTGCGGTGGGGATCGAGATCGGTCAGGGGAGAGATCGCCACGGTGCCCGCGGCCCGACCCACCCCCATGCGCAGTGCTTCGTGCGCCACGGAGAAGGTGAGGAATCCGCCTGCGGAGTCGCCGGCGATGACGATCCGATCGATCGGGTAGCCGTGGGCAGCCAACCAGCGCAGTCCGGACATGCCATCGTCGACTGCACGTCGGATCGGATGACGCGGGAGCATCCGATAGGCCACCGACAGCACCGGCGCTCCCGCTGCCGCCGAGATGCGCGACACCAGCTGACGATGGGTGGTCAGACCGCAGCACAGAAACGCGCCGCCGTGCAGGTACAGAATCGCGGTGCGACCGTCGGCGCCGGGTGCGCGCACGAACTCGGCCGAACACGCGTCCAATGCGACCCGGTGACGCTCGGTCCCCGACACCGGAAGGAGCGGGAGCGCTGCCCGGTCGACCAGAGCCGTCGGCCACGGGAGGGTCGGCGCGAGCGCCCAGGCATCGAGGAACGGCCGCACGGTGTGGCGCACGGAGAGGCTCAGCGCCCGAGACGCGAGGCTGACGCCGCTGTACTCCCGAACACGAGGGATATGCGCAGGTGGTGGCTGCATGAAGGGGTCGGACAATGCACTGCTCATGCCGTCGCCTCCTCTCGCTCGTCGCCCCTGCCGGACAGGTGTTCGAACTGCGGATTTCCCAAGGTACGCCCGAGATGCGGTGCAGGTGAGCGCTGTAATCCGATAGATACGGGGTGGCATGGTCGGTGCAGGTGAGCGGGCATGCTGTTACCGATTCGATACGCCGGCATTCCGAATCATGTGAGCGCTCAATGCATGTCGGACCGGTCGTGCAGTACCGACACGAGCTCGCGTTCCACTGCCACGAACTCGGGGTCGGTCAACAACTCCAACGATCGTGGTCGAGGCAGCGGAACCCGGACTTCGTGCAGGATCTTTGCGGGCCGAGGCGACAGGACGAGGACCCGGTCGGACAGCAGAACGGCCTCGCGGACGTCGTGGGTGATCATCAGGACGGTCCAGCGGTCGCGCTGCCACACGTCCTGCAGCCACAACTGCATGTCGGTGCGGGTGAGCGAGTCCAGAGCGCCGAACGGCTCGTCGAGCAACAGAATCTCGCATTGCTGGACCACGGTCCGCGCCAACGCGGCGCGCTGACGCATCCCGCCGGACAGCTGCGACGGTCGGGCATCCTCGAAACCGGCGAGACCGAACGCGGGGAACAGGGTCCGCGCTCGTTCGCGGGCCTCCCGGCGTGGCACACCCTGAACCTCGAGAGCGAGCGCACAGTTGTCGAGGACGCTGCGCCACGGAAACAGGAGATCCTTCTGGGGCATCAGTGCGGCGCGACCCGGTGCCGCGGGTGCTCCGCCAACCGTGACGATGCCCTCGTCAGGGTCGTCGAGCCCCGCCACCAGCCCGAACAGTGTGGATTTCCCCGACCCGCTCGGGCCGATAACCGAGACGAATTCCCCTGGGGACACGTCGAATCCGATGTCGTCGAGCACGTGGTTTCCGTCGAACGACCGATGTACGCCGGACACGGTGACGGCGCTCATGCGCGACTCCCTGTGGCTCTATTCTGGGAGGTGAGCGCCCACGGCGCGACCATGCGTTCAGCCACATAGGTGAGCAGGTACAACGTCAGTGACACGACGGCGGTGACCAGGACCGCGGCGAGTACCAGATCGGTGCGGAACGAGTTCTTCTGGGTGGCCATGTAGATGCCGAGCCCCGACGTGGCACCGACGTATTCCGCGAACACCGCCCCCACCACGGCGTACGTGATGCCGATGCGCAGCGACGTGAAGAACCGCGGCAGTGCCGATGGGAGGCGTACATACCGGAACACCTGTCGGCGGGTGGCACCCATGCTGCGCAGAAGCGCCCCCGCCTCGCGGTCGGTCGCTGCGAATCCCTCGATCAACCCGATCGCCATCGGAAAGAACGTGGCCAGGGCGATCACCAGGATCTTGGGTAGCAACCCGAAGCCGAACCAGATGATCATCAGGGGCGCGATGGCGATGATGGGCAACGTCTGCGAGGCCACGAACAGCGGCACGAACGCCCGCCGCAGCCACGGCGAGAAATCGACGGCGATCGCCAGCACCCACGCCAAGGTCAACGACACCGCAAAACCGATGATCGTGACCTGCAGTGTCGCTGCCGCGTGCTCGGCGATGTCGGTGCGATGGGCCCACCCCTGCTGCAGCACACGTGCGGGAGACGGCAACACCTGCGGACGGATTCCGCTGACCATCACGTAGAGCTGCCACACCGCGACGAGCATCACCGTGATGACGATCGCGGGCAGCGCCCGACTCGCGCGGCGCACCGCAGCGTCGACACTGTCTGTCGTGACCCCGGACTCGAGGGTGCCGGGGTCACTGCGCTTGCTGGTCACTGTGCTTGATAGTCGTCGGTGAGGTAGGTCGACCAGTCGGGTTCGGAGGTCAACGGTGCACCGTCGGGGCCGGTGAGAAGCCCCTGCTCGTACAGGAACCGGGCGTAGCCCGCCCATTTCTCGGTGTCGAGGGTTCCGACGCGACCCTGGTCGTCGCGCAGGTACTCGGCGGAGAGCATCCGCTGACTCTCGTAGACGAGACTCTCATCGGGGAAGGCACCCGGATTGGCGTCGAGCAGCGCGCGGGCGCCCCGATCGGGTTCGTCGGCGGCGATCTCGTACCCCCGCTGGAGTGCCTGCACGAACGCGCGGGCTCGGTCCGGATTCTCGTCGAGCCAATCCTGGTTGCCATTCACGACAATGGAATAGGCGTCGGGGAAACCGTAGTCGGCGTAGGAGAAGTAGCGCATGGGCAGGCCGCGGTGCTCGGCTTCGAGCCCCTCCCACGCAAGGAAGGAGACGGTGAAATCCGCGGTGCCCGAGTACACCGCTTCGTAGGCCGACGTGCCGAGTACCACCTCCTCGAATTCGCCGCGTCCTCCGTCGTTGCGGATCACCTGTGCGAGGGTCGCCGAGGAGCCGGGATCGCCGAATCCCGCATAGATGCGGCCGTCGAGGTCGGTGGGCCGGGCGAGGTCGCTACGGTCGGCTTCGACGGCGATGGCGGTGGCCCAGTGCTGCAGCGGAGCGAGGACCGCGACGGTGTGGGCCCCGGCGGAGCGGGCGAAGGTTGCCGATCCGTGGGTGGAGATGCCGAACTCCGCGTTGCCGGAGTCGACGAGGGTGTCGGGCGATGCATCGTTGTAGGGCAGGATCTCGACGTCGAGCCCGGCGTCGTCGAACAGCCCTTCCTGCAGCGCCACATACAGGCCGGTGTGGTTGGTGTTGGGAGTCCAATCGAGTGCGAACCGGACCGTGTCGTCGGAACTGTCACCGGTGCACGCGCTCACGGTGCAGAGGGTGACGGCGGTGGCGACGAGAGCAGCGATCCGGAGCCGGAGGATCACGAGACGTAGCCGGGCCGGTAGAGCGCATCCTGCTCGATGTAGAAGCGGAACGATTCGGGCGGAAGGGTGCCGTCGCCCAGGCTGCGCAGGAACTCGTGGTCGTCGATGGAGTCGCGGGGAACCTTCGTGCGGTCCCACAGGGCATCGGTGAAACGGTCGGTCGGTGAATCGTGCGCAGGCACAGTCATCCCGAAACATCCCTTCGTCAGCATTACCTGATCAGGTTCGACGGGTGTGATCTCAGCCCCGCGCTTGCGGAGCACCCCGTGTCGGTCGGTGGCGACGATAGCATCTTCGCCCGGACGATGCCGGGGGAGTCTCCCGTAGGTACGTTGGGATGTGGGTAGCTCACCGGGAGGTCATGTGGACGCCGAGACACTCGTCGTCGGATGCAAGTACGGCGACGCACGTGGATACCGCGACGGCGCGGTGTATTCGTGGAAGGGGATCCCGTTCGCCGCCCCCACCGGCGGCGACATGAGGTTCCGTGCACCGGAGATGCCGCAGCCGTGGTCGGGCGTGCTCGAGTGCCTGCGGTACGGGCCGATAGCTCCGCAGAGTCCCAACAGTCCGATCGGGATCTCCTCGGGCATGGCAATCGGCGAGGACTGTCTGTCGCTCAACATCTGGGCACCCGAACCGGACGGCAAGCAGCGCCCGGTCATGGTGTGGATCCACGGCGGCGCCTATGCGATCGGCTATTCGGGCCAGAAGATCTACGACGGCCGCGCGCTGTGCGAGACGGGCAACGTCGTGGTGGTCACGCTCAATTATCGTCTGGGGGCGTTCGGGTTCCTGGACCTGTCGTCGTTCTCCACGGCCGGCGACACATACGAGTCGAATCTCGGTCTGCGAGATCAGATTGCGGCGCTCGAATGGGTGCGCGACTGTATCGCGGACTTCGGTGGAGATCCCGGCAACGTGACCCTGTTCGGCGAATCGTCGGGCGGGGGGTCGATCACGACACTGATGACGGTGCCGCGCGCCGAGGGGTTGTTCCATCGGGCGATCGCGCAGTCGCCGCCGGCGACATCGGTATACGGCCGCGAGCGTGCCGCGATGGTGGCGGAACGTTTTCTCGACATCCTCGATGTGCCGTCGTCCGGGGTGGGTCAATTGCGACAGATGCCCTACGCGCAGCTTGTCGAGGCGGCAGAAACGGTGGTCGGGGAGATCCCCACGAAGATCCCCGGAACGTTGGCGATGACACCGGTCGTCGACCGCGACCTGGTGCCCAAGTATCCTGTCGCGGCGTTCCAGAAGGGCCTGTCGCATCGGGTGCCTCTCATCATCGGGTCGAACAAGGACGAGCCGTCGATCTTCCGTTTCATGAAGTCGCCGTTGATGCCGGTCGACGATTCGGCGGTGCGGGCGATGCTGGAGGCGCTCGCGAAGGACCGTCCCGATCTCGAGCCCGAACGGCTTGCCGAGATCGCCGCCGCGTATCCGGATCTGCCGAAGCCGAGCGGCGCGATGGCCCTCTCGCGTGACGCGGGATTCCGGATGCCGGTGCTGTGGGTGGCGGAGGCGCATGCGGTGCATTCCCCAACCTGGGTGTACCGATTCGACCATGCGACGCCGATGCTCAAGGCAGCGCGGATCGGTGCCGGGCATGCAACCGAATTGCCCTACGTGTTCGGAAATTTCGGGACGCTCGGACGAGACCCGAGTTTCTGGCTCGGTGGCCGCAAGGGGGCGATCGAGGTGTCGGGGCGGATCCAGCGTCGATGGCTTGCATTCGCCAAACACGGGATGCCCGCGGCCCTGGATGCGTCGAAACACTGGCCGCAGTATGCACCCGCCGAGCGGTCGACCCTGCTTATCGATGCTCACGACACGGTGGTGTCGGATCCGGAGGGGGCGATGCGTGAGGTGTGGGGGGATCAGGTGATGGGCTTCTCCTGAACCCGCCAGTGCGTAACCCATTGACGACGTTGAACGCGTGTGCAACCCTTGAAACATGCGTTCAACCGAGAGTGATTCCGACCTCACCACCCGTGCTCGCATCCGCGACGCGGCGATTCGCTGTGTTGCTCGGGACGGTGTGAACGTATCGCTGCGGGCCATCGCGTCGGAGTGTGGCGTCAGCGCCTCGCTCATCGTGCACCATTTCGGATCCCGTGCGGGCCTGCGTGAGCACTGCGACGCATACGTCGTGGAGAGTATCCGCGAACTCAAATCCTCGGTCCTCGAACCGGGCAGCGGGGTCGAAGCGATGTTCGCTCAGCTCGAGAATGTCGGGGACTATGCACCGCTCATCGGCTATCTGATCCGGAGTCTTCAGGCCCGAGGTCAGGCGTCGCAGGTATTTCTCGATCACTTGGTGGCCACCACCGAGGGGTACCTCGCGAAAGGTGCCGAGTCCGGGGTCGTAAGTCTCAGTAGGGATCCCGAGGCACGGGCGAGGGCGCTCGTCGAATTCAGCACCGGCGCCCTGTTGCTGCATGTTCCCGGGCCGAACGAACCCCTCGACCTCGACGCACTACCCGCGTGGCTGCACTCGTACAGCGAGCGTCTCCTGCTCCCGTTACTCGAGCTCTACACCGAACCACTGCTCACCGACTCGACCATGCTCGACGCATATCTGGCCGTCCGCGGGGCGGCCCCCTCGTAACCGACCACGGAGGTTGCACCATGGACACACCTGCCATCGAAACTATCGACCTCGTCAAGACATTCGGCACCACACGGGCTCTCGACGGGTTCTCGCTCGAAGTCGGAACCGGAACAGTGGCTGGGTTTCTCGGACCCAACGGTGCCGGAAAATCCACGGCGATCCGCGTGCTTCTCGGTATGCTCCGTGCCGATTCCGGCTCGGCTCGCGTCCTGGGCCTCGACCCCTGGACCGATGCGGTGTCGATCCACCGGCGCCTTGCGTACGTCCCGGGCGATACCAACCTGTGGCCCGCGCTCACCGGCGGCGAGATCATCGACCTGCTGACTCGCATACGTGGTGGCGACAATCCTTCCCGCCGAGCCGAACTCCTCGAACGGTTCGAACTCGACCCCACCAAGAAAGCTCGCACCTACTCCAAGGGCAACCGGCAGAAGGTCGCGCTCGTCGCGGCGTTGGCGTCCGACGTCGAGTTGTACATGTTCGACGAGCCCACCTCAGGGCTCGACCCTCTCATGGAGGCTGTGTTCACCGACGAAGTGCGGATGTTGCGCGATTCCGGGCGAACGGTACTGCTGTCGAGTCACATCCTTGCCGAGGTCGAAAAGCTCTGCGACACCGTGACGATCATCCGGTCCGGGAAGGATGTGGAGACGGGAACCCTTGCGCAGTTGCGGCACTTGACCCGCTCCGCGGTGCGGGCCACCGTGCCCACACTCCCGAGTGGATTCGCGTCGCTCACCGGCGTGCACGATCTGACCTACGACGACGGGCATCTGGCCTTCGATGTCGACAACGCCGCCGTCACCCCCGTGCTGCACGCGCTTGCGGAACTCGATATCGCGAATCTGACGATCACACCGCCGTCGCTCGAAGAACTCTTCCTGCGCCACTACGGCGACACACTCACGGATGTGCCCGAAGGCGAAGAGGTGACGACCCGATGACCGCCACACTTGCTCCCCACACCGACCACGACGCCCGAAGTGCCCACCGTTTCAGTGGAATCGCGAACCTGCTCCGGCTCTACCTCCGGCTCGACCGCGTCCGTATCACCGTGTGGGCGCTCGTGCTCGCATCGACGGTGTATGTGACCGTCGAAAGCCTCATCGCCGCATATCCGGACGAGGCTGCACGGCAGGCACGCGCCGCACTCCTCGAGAACCCGGCCGCGGTCCTGATGACCGGCCCGGCATACGGTGCCGGCGATTACACCCTCGGTGCAATGACTGCGAACGAACTGAGTTTGACGCTGTTCGTCGCCGTCGCGATCATGAACATCCTGTTGGTGGTACGGCACACCCGCGCCCAGGAGGAAGCCGGCCGGCTGGAATTGCTCCGCGCGCTTCCGGTGGGCCCGTTCGCACCGCCCGCGGCCGCGTTGCTGGCGGTTGCGGTCGCCGATGTGATCGTCGCTGTCGGGATCACCCTCGCGCTTCTCGCCGGTGGGCTCGCTGTGGGGGGATCACTACTGTTCGGCGTGGCCGCGGCCATCACCGGGCTGCTCTTCGGCGCGGTAGCGGTGGTGACTGCGCAGTTCAGTGAGCATTCGCGTGCGGCGACCGGATCCGCGCTCGCGGTACTTGCGGTGGCGTTCCTCGTGCGCGGATTCGGCGACATCCTCGAACCCACCGGATCGTGGTTGTCATGGCTGTCGCCGATCGCGTGGGCGCAACAGACCCGCCTCTACGTCGACGAACGGTGGTGGCCGCTGTTGTTGTCCGTGGCCGCGATCGGTGTGCTGCTCGCGGTCGCCGTCGCCCTGTCGCGGCGTCGCGACATCGGGGCCGGCCTGCGCGCCCCGACACCGGGGCCGGCCGAAGCGTCGCCTTCGCTGCTCACTCCGCCCGGTCCGGCGTGGCGGCTGCTGCGGGGGACCTTCCTGGCGTGGACGGCAGCCCTCGCGATCCTCGGACTGGCGATGGGCACGCTCGCCGATTCGATCGGGGACATGGTCGACAGTGTTCCCGACATCGGGGAGTTTCTCGGTGGCGACACACAATCGCTCACCGCGTCGTTCGGTGCGACGATGCTGCTGTTCCTTGTCGTTGGGATCGCGGCGTTCGCTGTCTCGGCGGTCATGCGTGTCCGCGGGGATGAGGACGCCGGTCGAATCGGCCTGGTGATCGTCACCGGAACACCGCGGGCTCGATCGTTCCTGTGGATCGTCATGGTGATCGTGGCACAGGTCGTGGTCGCGCTCATCGTCACGGGAGCCGCCACCGGTCTGGGTATGGCTGCCGCGACCGGTGAGGCAGACTGGATCATCCGGATGTGCGGTGCCGCACTGGCATACGCACCTGCCGTGTTGTTCGTCTTCGCGGTGGCGCTTGCGTTGGTCGGTTTCGTCCCGCGGCTGGCCAACCTTGCGTGGGTCCTCGTGATCTACGCGGTGTTCGTGGCGTGGTTCGGCGAACTGCTGAACCTGTCGCAGTGGTTGCGCGACCTCTCGCCGTTCTCGCACATTCCGCTCGCGCCCTACGAAAGCGTGAGTGCTGGGCCGTTGCTGGTGCTCGGCGTTGCTGCTGCGGTTCTGGCCGCGGCGGCGGTACTCGGGTTCCGCCGCCGCGATGTGATGGCGTGAGGCCTCAGTTGCGGTACTCGGGGTGATCCGAAACGAACTTCTCGACGTACGAGCAGGACGTGGCGATCTTCAGACCCTGCTCGCGGGTTGCGTCGAGCGCGTGCTGCACGACTTGCCCGGCGAGTCCTCGACCGCGGAAGTCTGGCTCGGTGACGGTGTGGTCGAAGTCGCGGAGTCCGTCGACGTCGCTGTAGTCGGCGTACGCCGCGAGATCGTCGCCGATGAACAGCGCGAACCGCGACTGTTCGGGCAGGTGTTCGATGCGGGTGGCGGTCTCGGTATTGTTCGACATGCTCACGACTTTACCTTCGGGTGGGATCGTCGGTGTCGATGACCAGCGCGTCGTCGTCGCTGAGCGCCACGAACGGGATCGAGTTGCGGCGAAGATATCCCAGCGTGCGGTCGACACCGTCGTCACCCAGCGCGGAGTCTCCCGCGTGAGGGACGATCGCGCGATCGATCCAGCCGAGACCGTCCCACACCACCGGCTCCGGCCCGATCTCGGCGACCTCGGCGGGATCGTCCGAGAACTCGAGGCCCCGCAGCGTCGGCGTCACCACGCATGCACCGGCGCTGTATCCCGCATACGCGAGGGCGCCGGTACCGACCATGTCGGTGAGCACCGTGTCGCCGCCGCTGCGGGCGAGCTGGGAGCGCAGCACGAAGGTATTGCCGCCGCGCACCCACACCGAGGTGAAGGCGCCCAGCCGCGCCCGGAGACCACCCGGATCTCCGAGGTGATCACGGAGATCGATTTCCTCCGGTTCATATCCGAGGCTCCGCAGTGGCGCGAACTCGCTGGTCACACTCGATTCTCGCGCGCGGGGCGGCCACGCGTCGCCGGCATTGGCGATCACAGCGACCCGCCCGGGTCCGCGCGTCACCTCCAGCAGACGTGCGGGATCGGATCCGAACCGGTACGAAGACAGGAACAAGCGCATTGGTCAGATCGTGAACGCGAGATTCTCGACGATGCGCCTGCCCACTTCGGTGTTCCCGCCGAGAGCGACTTCGCCGAGCGTGTCGACACCGCTGACCCGCCCACCAGCGAGCCGCACGAACAGGCCGGAATCCATCGTGATGGTGCTCGTCGCGGGTTCCGACAGTGACGGAACCCTGCTCGCCCGGCCCGCCACTTCGAGATGGATCGTGCGGGCGAGTGGTCCGGTGAGCTCGATCGTGATCCGCGACCCTTCGGGGGCCCTGCCGCGTTTGCCCACGACGAAGGGCAGCGCACCGAAGATCTCCGCGGATCCGAGTTCGGCTCGGGCGCCGCCTTCGCTGCCGACGGTGCCCAGCGCGTCGTGGATGTCCAGTTCGTGCAACCAGCAGTCGAATAGCCGGATACGCATGAATCGGCCGTAGGTGGCCGGGCCGACCGGGGTGTCGGCCGGCGCATCGAAGTCGGATTGGTTCATCGCACTCAGGCTTTCGCGCCGCTGTGCCACGATGTCGCGATAGCGGGCCAGGACCTCGAGCCCGGGAACTCGGCGAAGACGCTCGACCCACAGTTCGTTGAACGCGGCGATCTCGTTGCGGACATGGCCCAGCGTGTGCACATCGAGGTCGACGTGCGGTGCGGCAACACCGGCGAGCAACGATTCGGTTCCGATCAGGTGCGCGGCGATGTCCTTGACTGTCCATCCCGGCAGGGCAGTCGGTGAGAACCAGGCATCGCCGTCGATCCCGGACAGCAACGTGTCGAGGACTTCGTATTGCTCGAGGAGCAATGGCCGTACCACGTCGATGGGAAACTCGTCGGTTCCGGAACTTCCGGGAGGTGTCATTGATTCTCCCCTAGAGACGGTCGAGACCCGCGCGGATGGCCGCGCAGGTGGATTCGGGGTCGCGGAGCTTGCGGCGCAGTGCACCGATACCCAGACGGATGCGGTCGCCGCTCCACCGGGGAATGACATGCAGGTGCATGTGGAAGACGGTCTGGAAGGCTGCGCGCCCGTCGTTGACCACCAGATTGGCACCGTCGGTGGCCAGATCGGATCGGGCGAGTGCGCGGGCCAGGCGTTGACCGGCCTGGAACATCGACGCCCCGTGCGCGGGATCGAGATCCTCGAGTCGCTCGGAGTGCACCCGCGGTACCACCAGCAGATGGCCGCGTGCGAGTGGCCGGATGTCCAGGAACGCGACCACGTGGTCGTCCTCGTAGACGAGGGCGGCGGGCGCCGCACCCCCGGCTATGGCGCAGAACACACAGGAGTCCACTGATTCACTGTAGCGCCGACACCAGCTCCGGCAGTCCGACTGCGGCCGTCGTGCGCCATACCTCATCGACCCGAGCCGACAGGGCCGTGTCGTCGGGATTGATCTCCACCACCGGAACTCCGTGGTTCCGGGCGAGTGACGGCAGGCCGGCAGCGGGATGCACCACGCCTGATGTTCCGACGACCAGCAGTAGATCTGCCTCGCGCAGAGACGCCGTCGCCGCGGCCCACGGTTGTTCGGGCAACATCTCCCCGAACCACACGACGCCGGGCCGGACCGACCCGGAACAGTCTCGGCACACCGGGGGATCGAGTCGTTCGACGGGTTCGGCCGGTGGTTCGGGAACGTCGGCCGCGCGTCCGCAGTCGGCGCAACGTGGCTCGAACAGGCTGCCGTGCAGGTGCGCGAGCACCGCACTGCCCGCGCGTTCGTGCAGATCGTCGACGTTCTGCGTCGTGACCTGTAGATCTGCTCGCCGCCCCCACTCGGACAGCGCGAGATGGCCTGCGTTGGGCTTCACTCGCCGTATCAACCCGACGCGCCACTGGTACCAGGCCCACACCAGCGGCGGGTCGTCGTGCCACGCCTCGGGGGTTGCCAGTGATGCGGTGTCGAAGTTCTTCCACAATCCGGTCTGTGCGTCACGGAACGTCGGCACGCCGCTTTCGGCGGACATGCCGGCGCCGGTGAGGACGGCGATGCGCCGCGCGGGGCGCGCGAGGTCGAAGATCGCAGTCGGGACGGCCATGTCGTCAGATCATAAGGACTCGATCAGGTCGTGGGGGAGTTGTCCCACTCGTGCCCACAACCCCCCTCGTGTCCACAACGCAGACACGGCGCATCGGGGTCGTCGAGGAACAGCCCGCATTCCGGGCAGACGCGGTCGAGCCAGCACACCGGGTCGCCGCCGAGATCGGGTTCGTCGGTCACGGTGTCCGTACTACTCGCCGCGCAGATGCTCGGCAAGGACCTCCGCTCCGCTGTGCTCGACGTCGCGGGTCGCGGTGAGCAGTACGAGGGGACGTCCGTCGGCAAGCGTGTCGAGTCGCTCGATCGCGGCGCGACCGCCGGGCGATGTCAACTCCTCGATGTACCGATCACGGAATTCGGCGAACAGTGCGGTGTCGTGCGAGTACCACTTCCGCAGATCGGTCGAGGGCGCAAGTTCCTTCGCCCAGTCGTCGTAGTGGAAGGCGTCTTTGCGAAGCCCTCGGGGCCACAACCTGTCCACGAGGACACGTACGGACTCCTCGGCGCCCGGGTGGTCGTAGACCCGTTCGACACTGACTTCACGTCGCGACATGTGTACCTCCAAGAGTTGTCTTCTCACAGTTGCAAAGATGCAGCAGTGAAGTGAGGTGCCTCACATTCTTGCATTTTCTTACTGTTCGGACTCGATTCAGACAGTGTGGGCCAGTTGCGACTCAGGAGTGAGCGCGGTACGTCTGGCAAGGCTTACAACACACGTGTAGGGCCCTTACATGGCCGACAGACACGCCATTCGCCGCCGATCGCGGCGGCCGCGCGCGGCAATTTCATTCGACGCAGGAGTTAGAGAATATTGAGTAGCGAAGGATCGAACACGGAGAGCGGGGACCGCCGCCGCCCGGCCGTCGGTGTCGTTCGTGAGGCGAACGACGGCGAGCGGCGGGTCGCGCTGGTACCGAAGATTGTGCCCTCCCTGATCGGCAAGGGCTTCGACGTGATCGTCGAGGCCGGCGCCGGCCAGAATGCGCTGATCCCGGATCAGGCATACGAGGAAGCGGGCGCCACCATCGGCGACGCGTGGTCGACGGACATCGTCGTCAAGGTCGCACCCCCGTCGGACACCGAGGTCGCCCGGTTGACGTCGGGGCAGAGGCTCATCGGCTTCCTCGCCCCGCGTAATGCGGAGAATCAGATCGGCGCGCTGACCACCGCCGGTGTCGAGGCGTATGCCGTCGAGGCCATTCCGCGTATCTCGCGTGCACAGGTGATGGATGCATTGTCGTCGCAGGGCAATGTGTCGGGTTACAAGGCTGTGGTCGTCGCCGCTTCGGAGTCGACGCGTTTCTTCCCGATGCTGACGACCGCGGCAGGCACCGTGAAGCCGGCGACCGTGCTGGTGCTCGGCGTGGGTGTCGCGGGCCTGCAGGCTCTCGCCACCGCCAAGCGTCTCGGTGGCCGCACCACCGGGTACGACGTGCGACCGGAGGTCGCCGACCAGGTGCGGTCGGTGGGTGCGCAGTGGCTCGATCTCGGTATCGATGCCGCGGGCGAGGGTGGATACGCTCGCGAGCTCACCGAAGCCGAACGCGCTGCGCAACAGCAGGCACTCGAGGATGCCATCAAGAGCTTCGACGTCGTGATCACCACCGCGTTGGTGCCGGGTCGTCCCGCGCCGCGCTTGGTGACTGCTGCGGCGGTCGAGGGCATGAAGCCCGGTTCGGTCATCGTCGACCTCGCCGGGGAAACCGGTGGCAACTGCGAGCTCACCGAGCCCGGGCAGACCGTCGTCAAACACGATGTGACGATCTGCTCCCCGCTGAACCTGCCCGCGACGATGCCCGAGCATGCGTCCGAGCTCTATTCGAAGAACGTGTCCGCGCTGATCGAGCTGTTGCTCGACGAGAGCGGCGCGCTCGCCCCCGACTTCTCGGACGAGATCCTTTCGGGTGCATGCGTGACGCGGTCGAAGGAGAACGTCTAGATGTACAACGAACTACTCGCGAACATCGCGATCCTGGTGCTAGCCGGATTCGTCGGATTCGCCGTCATCTCCAAGGTGCCGAACACGCTGCACACGCCGCTGATGTCCGGTACCAACGCCATTCACGGCATCGTCGTGCTCGGTGCTCTGGTGGTCCTCGGGCATCTGCCCGGTGACGCCCACTGGGGAATCAAGATCATTCTGTTCGTCGCTCTGGTTTTCGGCACCCTGAACGTGGTCGGCGGCTTCGTCGTGACCGACCGCATGCTCGGGATGTTCAAGCAGCGCAAGGAGGCCCCCAAGGCTGCCGAGAAGGGGGCTGACGCCTGATGAGTTACCTCGTTTCAGTGCTGTACATCGTCGCGTTTGCGATGTTCATCTACGGTCTGTCGGGCCTGACCGGGCCGAAGACCGCAGTACGCGGCAACTACATCGCCGCGGTCGGTATGGGGATTGCGGTCATCGCGGTGCTCATCGACATCCGTGAGACCGAAAACTGGGGCCTGATCATCGGTGGCCTCGCCGTCGGTGTGATCCTCGGTGTCCCGCCTGCGCTCAAGACCAAGATGACGGCGATGCCGCAGCTGGTTGCGCTGTTCAACGGTGTCGGCGGTGGCACGGTCGCCCTGATCGCCTGGGCCGAGTTCCTCGACTCGTCGAGCTTCACCACGCTCGAGGACGAGCCGACCGTCACCATGATCGTCGGCTCGCTGTTCGCCGCGATCATCGGTTCGATCTCCTTCTGGGGTTCGCTCGTCGCGTTCGCGAAGCTGCAGGAACTGCTGAACAAGAACCTGGAAAAGAAGCTGGTGTCGGCCGCGAAGCTGTTCCAGCTGGCCAACATCGTGCTCGTGATCGTCTCCGTCGCGATCGCGGTGTTCATCGGGATCAATGCTGATGGTGAGCCGCTGGCGTCGTGGTGGATCGTGCTGTTGCTCGTGGCTGCGGGCTTGATGGGTCTGTTCGTGGTGTTGCCGATCGGTGGCGCCGACATGCCCGTCGTGATTTCGCTGCTCAACGCTCTGACGGGTCTGTCCGCTGCTGCGGCCGGTCTGGCATTGAACAACCAGGCGATGATCGTCGCCGGCATGATCGTGGGTGCCTCGGGCACGATCCTGACGAACCTGATGGCCAAGGCCATGAACCGTTCCATTCCGGCGATCGTGTTCGGCGCGTTCGGTGGCGGCGACGAGGGCGGCGCTGCGGCCGGCCCCGGCGGTGGCACGGTCAAGGCGACGTCGGCGTCGGATGCCGCGATCCAGATGGCGTACGCCAACCAGGTCATCGTGGTGCCCGGCTACGGTCTGGCAGTCGCGCAAGCACAGCACGCGGTCAAAGAGATGGCAGCGCTGCTCGAAGAGCGTGGCGTCGAGGTCAAGTACGCGATCCACCCGGTCGCCGGTCGTATGCCCGGCCACATGAACGTGCTGCTCGCGGAGGCCGATGTCGAATACGACACGATGAAGGAGATGGACGACATCAACGGCGAATTCGGCCGCACGGATGTCACCATCGTCATCGGCGCCAACGACGTGACGAACCCGGCTGCGCGGCTCGATTCGTCGAGCCCGATCTACGGCATGCCGATCCTCAACGTCGATCAGTCGCGGTCGGTGATCGTAATGAAGCGGTCGATGAGCTCCGGGTATGCGGGGATCGAGAATCCGCTGTTCACGCTGGACCAGACGTCGATGCTGTTCGGTGACGCGAAGAAGATGGTCGGTGAGGTCACGGAAGAGCTGAAGGCTCTCTGAGGTCACTCACTCGAAAGTGTGGATCCGGGCCCGGGAAACGGGCCCGGATCCACACTTTCATTTGAGCGCCGGGGCGAACGCCGCAGCGGCGAGGACGCACACCAACGGCACGACCATTGCCACCGTCAACGACGACACCTCGGAGATCCATCCGATCGTCGCCGGCCCGGCCAGGAATCCGATGTAGCCTAACCCGACGACTCGCGACATGTTCTTCCCCGGAGCACCGTCCGCAATGTTGCCTGCAGCAGTGAAGATCTGCGGGACCGCCCCGGACAGACCCAGCCCGAACAACGCCCACCCGGTCAGAGTCAGCGGTAACCACGGTGACGCCATCACCAGGGCCATCCCGGCTGCGGCAGCCAGAGTCCCGTACCGGACCACGGCGACCCCACCGATCCGCGCACTCACCCGATCGGCGACGAATCGGCCCAGCATCATCGTCGCGGAGAACGCACCGAACGCCAGCGCCGCCACAGAGTCCGACGTGTTCAGATGTTCCTTGACCTGCAGGGCGCTCCAGTCGTTGGCGACACCTTCGCTGAGCATCAGCCCGAACGCCACGCCGCCGAGCAGGATCACCCGCGCTGAGTAGCCACCTTCTTTGCCTCTCTCGGAAGGAGCGGGCGGGGCCGGTTCGCTTCGCACGAGATGACGACCGGCCCACAGGAGTGCGGCGAGACCGACAGCTCCGGCCGCCGCCAACGTCACCGGCGGGTCGATGCCCACGGCGAGTGTCGCGGCACCGACGAGCGATCCGACGATCCCGCCCAGCGAGAACAACCCGTGGAACGCGGCCATGATCGGGCGGTGGTAACGCCGTTCCACGAGCACGGCCTGCGAATTCATCGACACATCGAGCGCACCGTTTGCGAAACCGAGCACAACCAGGGCAACGGCGAGCTGCCACGGTGCGGTCGCGAGCCCGGGACCGACCACCGCGACCGCCAGCATGACGCCGAACATCACGGTGGTGCGATCGCTACCGAACCGATCGGCCAGATACCCGGTGGTTTGCATCCCCATCAGGGCGCCGACCGCGAGGGCGAGCAGCAGCGTTCCCAGCGCGGCGTGACCGATCCCTACCCGCTGTTGGACCACCGGGATGTGGACCACCCACATCGCGAGGAGGAAGCCGTTGATACCGAAGACGACGAACACGGCGGCGCGGGTGCGGGTGAGAACAGCATCGATCACGTGGCTTCACGCTAGCGTGAGGTCGGGTCGGGGCGCGGTCAGGGGGACGAAATGAGTGTCGGTACCGGATCCTTCAGGACGGCGCCCACGGCGGCCAGGGCACGCCCAGCCTGTTCACCGTCGACGAGCCGATGATCGAACGCGAGTGACAACGTCACGACCTTCCGCACTGCAAGTGTTCCGTCGACCACCCACGGACGGTCGGTGATCGTTCCGACCGCCAGGATCGCGGCCTCGCCCGGATTGAGTATCGGGGTGCCGGCGTCGACTCCGAACACACCCACGTTGGTGATCGAGATCGTCGACCCGGTCAGCTCGGTCGGTGCGGCCTCACCCGACCGCGCGCGACCTGTGGCCGCGGCGATCGCGTCGGCCAGCTCGGGTAGACGCATCGCGTGGGCGTCGCGTACCACCGGCACCTTCAGGCCCGCGTCGGTGGCGGTCGCGATACCCAGATGCACACGGTGGTGCATGACGATCTCCTGGGAGTCGTCGTCCCACGACGACGTCAGCGACGGTTCGTCGGCGACAGCACGCATCAGTGCGGTCGCGACGATCGCCAGCGGTGTCAGGTGCGTGCCGTCGAACGGCGGCGACGATCTCAGCCGCGTCACCAGTTCCATGGTGTTCGTCACATCGCACGTCAGGAACACCGTCGCGTGGGGCGCAGTGAAGGCACTGCGTACGACGGCCGCGGCGCTGCGCCTGCGGATTCCGCTGATGGGGACGCGGGTCTCGTCGTCGGTGCCTGATGACTGCGGGCGGCTCCGGTCGGCGCTGCGCCGAACATCGGCGCGAGTGATCACACCCCCCGGGCCTGTGCCTTCGACGGTCGCGAGGTCGACACCGAGGTCTTTCGCCTCGCGACGGGCACCGGGTTTTGCGTCGGGCCGGAGTGCTGTGTCGGGCCGGAGTGCTGTGTCGGGCCGGGGTACGAGGGCGCGGGTCGGGCTCGATTCTGCTTCGAGATCGGTCTTCCGGGAGCCGCGCTTGCTGACCGGCGCCGCACCGGGGCCGTAGCCGACGAGAATCTGCGGTCGCTGCCCAGTTCCCTGCTCATCGGGGTTCGCGGGCGGGGACTCGGTTGTAGCACCGCTGGCATCGGACACCGTGATCCGCAGCAACGGTCGTCCCACCGGCACGGTGTCGCCGGGGGAGGCCAGCAACTCGGCGACTGTCCCGGCATACGGTGATGGCAACTCCACCGTCGCCTTCGCTGTTTCCACCTCGGCGATCACCTGGTTGAGGTCGAGATGGTCGCCTGTCTGCACCCTCCACGCGACCAGATCCGCGTCGGTCAGGCCCTCGCCCAGATCGGGCAACAGGAATTCCTTGACGGTGTCCGCCATCGGTCCCCCCATGGTCACGCCGCGAGGCTGCGGTCGACGGCATCGAGAATACGATCGGGATCGGGAAGGTGATGCGGTTCGAGCTTTGCCGGGGGATAAGGAATGTCGAATCCGCCGACCCGGAACACCGGAGCCTCGAGCTGATAGAAGCAACGCTCGCTGATTCGCGCTGCGATCTCGGCCCCCACGCCGCAGAATACCGGCGCCTCCTGCGCGACGACCAGCCGGCCGGTGCGGCGCACCGACTCCTCGATCGTGTCGAAATCGATCGGGGACAACGACCGCAGGTCGATGACCTCGATCGAATTCCCTTCGCCCTCGGCGATATCCGCGGCCTGCAGGGCCGTCGTCACGAGCGCCCCGAAGGTCACGAGGGTGGCGTCCGCCCCGGGGCGGGCGATGCGGGCCCGGTCGAGCGGTAGTTCCGGCTCTGGGTCGACGTCGACCGAACCACGCTCCCAGTAGCGGTGTTTCGGTTCGAGGAAGATCACCGGGTCGTCGAGTGCGATCGCCTGCTGGATCATCGCGAACGCGTCCGCGGGGTTGCTGGGCGAGACCACTCGTAGGCCCGCGGTGTGTGTGAAATACACCTCGGGAGATTCGGAATGGTGCTCGACCGCGCCGATCCCACCGCCGTACGGAATGCGGATCGTCAGTGGTGCCCGGACGGTGCCTGCGGTGCGGTAGTGGATCTTCGCGACCTGCGAGACGATCTGGTCGAATGCGGGATAGACGAACCCGTCGAACTGGATCTCGCACACCGGCCGATAGCCGCGCAGTGCCATCCCGAATGCGGTACCGACGATCCCGGATTCGGCCAGCGGGGTATCGATCACCCTGCCGTCCCCGAAATCCTTCTGCAGCGTGTCGGTGATGCGGAAGACGCCGCCGAGTTTGCCCACATCTTCGCCCATGATGACGACCTTGCGATCGTGTTCGAGTGCCCGTCGCAGGCCGGTGTTGAGGGCCGCGCCGAGCGTCATCGTCGTGGGGGTCATCGTCAGGCCTCCTTCGGGGTGCCGAAACTCGCGAGGTATCCGGCGTAGTCGGCGCGTTCGCGTTCGATCAGGGGATGCGCGGTGGTGTACACGTGGTCGAACAGGGTCAGTGGTTCCGGGTCGGGCAATGCGAGAGTGCCGCTACGCAGACGTGTCGCTGCGGTGTCGGAGGCTTCCTGGACCTCTGTGAGGAATGCGTCGTCGGCAAGGTTTTCGCGTTCGAGCAACTTCCGAACCCGTTCGATCGGGTCGCGCGCTCGCCACTCCTCGAGGTCGGCTTCAGTGCGGTATCGAGAGGGGTCGTCGGAGGTGGTGTGTGGGCCCATTCGGTAGGTCAAGGCCTCGATGAAGAACGGTCCGGCTCCGTCGCGGGCGTGGCGGGCCGCGCGGCGGGTGACGGCGAGGACCGCGAGCACGTCATTGCCGTCGACCTGTACGGCGGGCATTCCGAACCCGGCGGCGCGTTGGGTGAGGGGAACGGGTGTCTGGACGTGGGTGGGTGCGCTGATCGCCCAGTGGTTGTTCTGGCAGAAGAACACGACGCCGACGCCCCAGCTGACCGCGAAACCGAGCGCCTCGGACACGTCGCCCTGGCTGGTGGCGCCGTCTCCGAAGTAGGCGACAGTCGCTATGTCGGCGCCGTCGAGTTTGGCGCCCATCGCGTATCCGGTGGCGTGCAACCCCTGCGAGCCCACGACGATTGCGGGGTTCGTCATGCCCACTGTCGCGGGATCCCAGCCGGAGTGCGCACAGCCGCGCCACATTCGGGTCATGTCGGCCGGATCGACACCACGACACCACGCGACACCGTGCTCGCGGTAGCTGGTGAAGATGTAGTCTTCGGGCCCCAGCGCATGGGCGGATCCGACTTGCGCGGCTTCCTGGCCGGTCAGGGGCGCCCAGAGTCCGAGTTCGCCCTGTCGCTGGAGCGCGGTGGCCTCGGTGTCGAGCCGGCGGACGATGACGAGATCGCGATACATCGCGCGCAGTCGCCCGGAATCGATATCGGAGACCAGCGCAGCGTATTCCGGGTTGTGGACGCGTCGGCCGTCGGGCTGTATGAGCTGAACCGGATAGGTCGGAGATGCAACCATCGTCGATCACCTCGTCGGTGCAGGTCCGGCTGCCCTTGTGAGGCCGACCGGACTCGTACTGTGTTGTAACTCACATGATCCACGCTCGGGGAGAATGCGCAATCGCAGACCATCTGATTGTGCAGGAAGCACAGCTACCCGCCGGTTTCCGATGGCACACTGTGAAAGATGACCAACGTGGACGCGACCGACGCCCGTCTGCTGATGGAACTGGCCCGCACGCCGCGGGTCACAGGGGTGGAGTTGGCGCAGCGACTGGGGTTGTCCCGCAACACCGTGCAGGCGCGCCTTGCGCGATGGGATGCGGAAGGGCTGCTGGCGTCGTTCGAGCGGCGCGTCGATCCGACAGTGCTCGGCTACCCGCTCGCAGCGTACGTGGCGACCACGGTAGACCAGCACCGTCTCGCCGGCGTGGTCGATGCGTTGGAGGAGATCCCGGAGGTCGTCGAGGTCTACGGGCTTGCGGGCGCCATCGATCTGTCCGTCAAGATCGTCGCCCGCGACACAGACGATCTGTATCGGCTCGCGGGGCAGATCCTCGAAATTTCCGGTGTGGAGCGCACCAACATGTCGCTGGTGATGCGCGAGCTCGTCCGGCAGCGCACCGCGCCGCTGCTCGAGAAGATCCTCGGCGACGGGTAGCGCCGAACCACAGATCCGGCTCAGATCGAGCGGGTGATGAGTTTGGTGACTGCTTTGCGGATCTGTTCAGGGATCGCGACGGGTCGTCGTGTGTTCACGTCGATGTACACGTGGGTGAACTGCCCGGTGGCGGCGGCGGCGAGGGTGCCGTCGGCTTCCTCGCGGAAGAGGGCGAGTGAGTAGGCGACCGAGCGACGGCCGAGGCGATCGACCGAGAGCCCCACCTGAAGGCGATCCGGGAAGGACAGTTCCGCGAGGTAGCGGCACGAGGTTTCGGCGACCACCCCGATTGCGTCGAGTTCGCGGATGTCGACACCCGTCGTGGCCATCAGCCACCCGTTGACTGCCGAGTCGAAATACGAATAGTAGGTCACGTTGTCGACGTGGCCGTAGTGATCGTTGTCGGCCCAGCGGGTCTGGACCGGCCACAGCACCGGGAACTCCCCCGGGTCGGCTGTGGGTCTCGTCGGCTGGCGGTTGGTCACGTCTCGACGATAGTGCTATCCGGACGGCAATTCCGATCAACAGTGCCCACATTGCAGAACCGACACCGAAAAAGGGCGAATCGGGCGCTTTGGTGACGCATCGACGGGTGCTGCGTGTCATTATGCGGTATGGCCGACCGGAATGTACTGATCTCCACTGCCGAACTCGCCGAGTATATCGACAACGGCAGGCCGCCGATCCTGCTCGATGTGCGCTGGGCGCTCGGCGACCGGCACGGGCGGGAGAAGTACCGTGAAGGCCACATTCCGGGCGCGGTGTTCGTCGATCTCGACGCCGCGCTCGCAGACCCGCCGTCGGTCGAGCGGGGGCGGCATCCCCTGCCCGATATCGAGCGATTGCAGGCACAGGCTCGCGGGTGGGGAATCTCGGAGGGTTCCACGGTGGTTGCCTACGACGCCACCGGCGGAATGGCGGCGGCGCGCGCGTGGTGGCTGCTCGAGTGGGCTGGTCTGGTGGATGTCCGCCTGCTCGACGGGGGACTCCCCGCGTGGATCGCCGGTGGTCATCCGGTCGCGGCGGGCCCCGGCGCGGAGCACCGCCCGGGCGAGGTCGTCCTGAGCGCGGGACACATGCCGACTGTCGACATCGACGAGGTCGCAGAATTTCCGTCGCACGGGGTGCTGCTCGATGCTCGCACCGTGGAACGCTACCTCGGAGACGAGGAGCCGGTGGACACACGCGCCGGGCATATTCCCGGCGCGATCAGCGCGCCTACCGGCGGAAATCTTCGTGGCGACGGCACCTTCCGGCCGGCCGACCAGTTGGCGACCCGGTTTGCCGAGCTGGGGGTCGCAGGTGATGTGGCCGTGTACTGCGGTTCGGGAATCACCGCGGCGCACGAAATCGCGGCGTTGGCCATCGCGGGGATCGAGGCGTCCCTGTTCCCGGGTTCGTGGTCGCAGTGGTCCGGCGATGCCCGGCGGGACGTTGCGACCGGGTAGCAGGCACGCGCGCATGCGCTGGATCGGCTCCGGACAGCTGGGACGCTCGCAAGCGACGGTGTGTTACTGCCTCGAGTATTCGGAGGCGCGTCGGATCTGCTGGTAGGTGGGCCTGATCCCGGTGTAGAGCTCGAATTGCAGCGTTGCCTGGAGAGCGATCACCTCGTCGCCGGTGATCGTCGGCACCCCGTATTCGCGTGCGGCGCGCACGAGGGCGGTGTCGGGCGGCATCGCTACCACGTCGAACACCGTCGATGCGGCGGCAATGGCGTCGTCGGGGAACGGTAAGGACTCGGAATCGGCTCCGCCCCCGGACATTCCGATGGGGGTGGTGTTGATGAGGAGTCCCGGCTTCGACCCGGCGGCGTCGGTCCGCCACGTGTATCCGTACTTCTGTGCCAGGGCCCTGCCGCTGACCTCGTTGCGTGCCACGACGGTGCCCTCGGTGAAACCGCTGTGACGCAGCGCGGCTGCGACGGCCTTGGCCATCCCTCCACTCCCGGCGATCGTGACGGGCAGGGCGGGGTCTACGCCGTGTGCGGCAAGAAGATCGACGACGGCCTGATAGTCGGTGTTGTAGGCGTGGAGCATCCCGTCGTCGTTGACGATCGTGTTGACCGACTCGATCGCCCGGGCCGAGTCGTGCAGCACATCGACCAGGGACAGAACGGCTTCCTTGAAGGGCATCGACACACCCGCGCCGCGGATGCCCAGGCCGCGTATCCCGGCCACCGCGTCGTCGATATCGGTGGGGCGGAACGCCTTGTAGACGTAGTCGAGGCTGAGTTCCTCGTAGAGGTAGTTGTGGAATCGGGTTCCGATATTGCTGGGTCTACCCGAGAGTGAGATGCACAACTGTGTGTCCTTGGAGATGCGCGAGGCCATCCCCATACGGTAGCGCCGCCACCGCGCAGAATGCTGTTTTCGAAACCGAGAAGGATGTATGTTCTCGCTATGGGAGACGATCTGGGAGCAGGCGGACTGCGATTCGAGCGCGAAGGCACGATCGGGTGGTGCATCATCGACCGCCCCGCCGCGCGCAACGCATTGACCCCGGCTATGTATTACGGCCTCAAACGCGCGGTGAAGCTGGTCAATACCGATCCCGATCTCGGCGCGCTGATCATCACCGGAGTCGACGACGTCTTCGCGCCGGGCGGCGACCTGGGTGGTCGTTCGGAACCGGGCGACAACCTGCCGGAGGGGCTCTCCGGCGACGACGTCGTGCCCTTTCTGGCCATCCGCGACAGCCGTGCCCCCGTGATCTCCGCTGTCAACGGAATCTGCCAGGCCGGTGGGTTGCTCGTGGCCATGATGTCCGACATTGCGGTCGCCAGCGAGCGCGCGACCTTCCGCGTTCCCGAACTCCTGCGCGGAATCCCCGACGCAACCTATGCCGCGGCGCTTCCCGCACACGTGGGTCTGGCAGCGGCCCGTGATCTGATCCTTTCCGCCCGCAGGTTCGACGCAGCCGAGGCGCTGCGCCTCGGCGTGATTTCCCGCGTCGTTCCACACGAGCAGTTGCGAGAAGGTGCGCTGACCGCTGCGCGGCAGGTGTTGCAGACCGCGCCGCTTGCACGCGCCCAGGTCAAGCGAATGCTCAACGATCGCTACGGACTGTTCGACTATCAGACGATGTTCGGTGCGCTCGAGACATCCCCGGAACCCCGCGAAGGGATGCGGGCGTTCATGGAAAAGCGTGAGCCCGCGTGGATTCCGCAGAATCTTCCGTCCGCGTGACGATCACCCCGGGCAGGTCTGCGCTGCACCGGTGAGAGCACCGTGATCTTCCACGGTGACCGGCAACCCGTATCTCAGCGCGACCGTCAGGTATTTGCCGGCGAACCAGCACCGGTACCCGGTGGCGGGTGGTAGCCACGCGGCGGGGGTGTGATCGCGTTTGGTCATGTTGGCGGCACCGTCGACGGCAATCAGGTTGTACACCACGTCGTTCGCGAACTGCCGCCGTAACTCCGCAGACCAGCCCGCGGCTCCGTGATCCCAGGCCGCCGCGAGCGAATAGATGTGGTCGATGTGCACCGCATTCGCCTGTGCGCGCTGGAAGTGCACCAGCGCCCCGGTATACGGATCGTCGAGTGTTCCGGCAGTGACGATGCAGTCGTTGCTGCCCGGCCGGAAGACGACGCCGCGCAGGTCTCGCGCGAGCACGTTGTTGCGGGTGTCGCAGCCGTCGCGCCCATACGGCCCAGAGTGTTCGTCCGTCCACGGCTCCCCGAAGGCACACCTGCCGTTGCTTCCGCAGTCGCGCTCGTATCCACCGGGGCGTGGACGCTCGGGAACCACCGTCACCGCGGCGAGCAACTCGTCGATCAGGGCACGCGACGGACTGCCGGGGACGGGATCCGTCGCGTGTGGGGAAGGAGTGAACCACCACGACACGATCATGACGATCACCACCACCGGCACCCACCACTTCGCGTTCCCGCGCACCGAGCGATCGTGGCAGGTCCGTGTCGAGGTGTCGCCTTCGCGCGTTCCACGGATTCTCGCGCGGGTTGTGCCGCTCGCACATGTCCGCTGCGCGCGCAGATATCCGGCACTCGACCATCCAGGGGGTCAGGTTTCGGTCGTCAACGGGAAACGTGTCGCGCGGATGGATGCGACAGTGCGGCCATCGTGCCCGACGATCCACGAACCACCGGACTGACGACATTCGGCGACCCGGTCGTAGACCCGGAGCAGGAAGAAGATCGCGTCCTCGGGGCTGGCTGTCGCGGCGAGCCTGTGCGATTCACCGTGCTTGGTCCCGTCGAGCCACACACCACACTGGCCGTCGAGCCGCAACGTGGCGACGTGGTCCCAGGTGATGAACGCATACTTCACCTGTTGCCACGGAGTGTGGGCACTGTACGTCTGTTCGAGAACCTGGATCAGGACGGACATGGACCCATCCTCCTCTGCTCACGTGCCTCGATCCAGGCGATCCGTCTGAGATCAGTGTCGGCGCGCCGAGTGAGCGGTCACGACCACCTTGCCGCGCGCGTGACCGGTGGCTTTCGGCGCAAGCCCGGCCCGTTCATGGCCGGGATAGCCGATCCCTCGAGCGGTGTGTGTCGGTGGGTGCCTGTACGTTACGAACATGCAGCTTCGATACCAGTACCGCGTGTATCCGACGCCCGGCCAGCAGGACATGCTGGCCCGGTCGTTCGGGTGTGCGCGGGTGGTGTTCAACGATGCGCTGCGTGCACGGCAGGACGCGTATGCGGTCGGGGTGAAACTGTCGGACACCGAGGTGCAGAAACGGGTCGTCACCGACGCGAAGAAGACCCCGGAGCGGGTATGGCTCGCCGAGGTCGCATCGGTGGCCCTGGTCCAGGCGTGCCAGGATGCCCGTCGTGCGTACCGGAACTGGTTCGATTCGCTGTCCGGGAAGCGGAAGGGCCGCAGGGTCGGGGCGCCGCGGTTCCGGTCCCGCAAGGACCATCGGCAGTCGATCCGGCTCACCCGCAACGGGTTCTCGATCCGCCCGAACCGGAAGCTGTATGTGGCGAAGGTCGGCGAGGTGAAGGTCGCGTGGTCGCGGGAGTTGCCGTCGGAGCCGTCGAGTGTGTCGATCATCAAGGATGCGGCGGGCCGCTATTTCGCATCGTTTGTGGTGGAGACCACCGATGTGCCGTTGCCGGAGTGCGATGCGGAGGTGGGGATCGATCTGGGCCTGACGACGTTCGCGGTGCTCTCGGATGGGAAGGTGATCGAGTCCCCGAAGTTCTTCCGTCGCGCCGAGCGGAAGTTCCGCAAGGCACAGCAGGCCCTGTCCCGCAAGGACAAGGGCAGCAACAACCGGGCCAAGGCGCGCATCCGCGTCGCCGAAGCCCACGCCAAGGTCGCCGACGCCAGACGCGACTTCGCGCACAAACAATCCATGACCCTGATTCGCGAAAACCAAGCGATCTACGTCGAGGACTTGTGCGTGAAAGGTCTGGCCCGCACCCGCCTCGCGAAATCGGTGCACGACGCCAGCTGGGGCATGTTCCTCCGTATGGTCGAGGACAAGGCCGCCCGATACGGGCGGACGGTCGTGAAGGTGGACCGCTTCTTCCCGTCATCCCAAACCTGCTCGGTGTGCGGGCGGATCGACGGGAAGAAGCCACTGTCGGTGCGCGAGTGGACTTGCCCGTGCGGGACGGTCCACGACCGCGATCTGAACGCCGCGAAGAACATCCTCGCCGCCGGACGGGCGGAGAGGCGAAACGCCTGCGGAGAGACGGTAAGTCTCCCTGCCTAGTGGGGAGCACGACTCGATGAAACAGGAACCCACCGAGGTGGCGCGTAGCGCTGCGGTAGGAGTCCCGGTCGTTCACGACCGGGAGGACGTCAACGTCTTCGACGAGTGCCAGCGCGCGCCGACGGTCGACCCCTGAACCGCCGAGGTCGGATGCGAGAGTCGGATCGGCGGCGCTGATCAGGCGTACATCGGGTCCGCATCCGGCAACGGCGCGTGCCAGGGTCTCCCCGCCCACCAGGTCGACGACCACGGTCACCTTCCCTACGACCTCATCCGCTGCGACGACCCGCTCATCGCTACCGATGCCGGACTCGATCCAGATGCCACCGTTGGCCTCCACCAGATCCGACTTGCCGGCACTCGCGACACCGAGCACCGCCGCCCCCTGTGCGTGAGCAAGCTGGGTGACGGCGGAGCCGACACCGCCCCCGGCGCCGAGAACCAGCACGGTGTCGGCGTCCACGATCTCGAGTTGTTCGACGATGTCCAGCGCGGTTCCCGCGGCGACGGGAATGGTTGCGGCGGCCGCGAAGCTCACGCTGTCAGGCTTGTGCGCGGCGCTGTCGGCGTTGAGCACCGTGTACTCGGCGTACCCACCGAAGCCGGTAGCCGTGGATCCGAAGACGGCGTCACCCACCGTGAAATCTCTGCCGTTGGCACCCACCCGAGTGACCACACCCGCCACCTCGCGGCCGAGGACGGCGGGCAGCGTCACCGGGACGGTGTCCTTGCGGGTGCCCGCTCGCACTTTCCAGTCGGCGGGATTCACCCCGGCGGCATACACAGCGACGAGGAGCTGACCCGGCCCCGGCCTGGGTACTTCCAGGTCGAAGACCTGCTGGGTGTCGGGTCCACCGTATTCAGAGAATCCGTACGCGATCGCCATAGTGCCAGCCTGCCACCTCGGACTTCGGCGCGGGCTGGCACCATGTAGGGATGTTCTTGCACGGGCTCTGGTCACCTGGATCCGGTCTAGTGCTGTGGCGAGAACCGGACGAAACGGCCGACTCTGCTGCGTCCGACGGCGCCGCTGCCGGCCCTGCCGCGTCTGCAGATCCTGTCGTGTCCGCAGATCCTGGGGAGCTGCCCTCGGCGCTGCGCCGTTGGACAGACCGACCCTTTCGCCACCGCGTCGAACTGACGCTGCCCGGCGACACGGAACCGCGCACCCTGCCCGCCGTTGCGATCGCGCCGCCGGACGCGGCCGACCTCCTGCTCGACATGCCCCGCCGCGCGCAGGGCATCGCGGGCGATCTGCGTTTCCTCGTGCATGTGGCGCGCGGTATCGAGCGGTGGGCGCAGGCCGGTCGAGTCGCGCCCGAGTTGGTGCGCGCCGAGAAACAGTGGTGGGCGCGGTGGCGGCTCCTCGGTGGCGAGAAGACTCGGGCGTGGTTGGCAGAGCTCGCTGCCGCGATGCCGCCGGTCCAGCGGCAGCTCGGTCGTCCAGCGGCATTGCTCGACGATCTGTGCGCCGAGCTGACCGATCCGATCGTCCGAGGTCTGCACGGTCCCTCGACATCGCTGCATCCCCTCGTGGCGGGGCTGGCCGAAGGCGCCCCGCATCCGCGCGGGAGTCAGCGTATGGCCGATGCTCTCGAGGAATGGCGGGCCAGCCTCGCGGGGTTCGAACCCGACCTCGTGCTTCGTTTGGTGGAACCCGACGACGGTGATGACGAGGACGTCGGTGCGGCCGCGTTGTGGCGCCTCGAGGTCTGCCTGCAGTCGGAAGGGAAATCGCCGGTTCCGCTGCCGGTGGAGTCGACCGACGCCCACCTACTCCAGATCGGTGTCCGCAAGCTCGGTGCCGCACTCAACGCGTACCCCCGCCTGCAGGATGTTCCGCGCGACCCCGCCACTCTGGACCTGCTGCTGCCCACCCCGGTCGTGATCGATCTGGTCGAGCACGGCGTGCGCGCCCTGAATGCGGCCGGTGTGTCGCTGCTGCTGCCGAGAGCATGGGCCACGGTCGACCCGTCGCTGCGCCTCGAGGTGAATTCGGCGGTCGCGCCGGTGACCCCCGACGAGAGCTCGGTGGGGATGAACGCGATCGTTTCCTACGAGTGGCAGCTCGCCGTCGGCGACATGCTGCTCACGCATTCCGAGATGGAAGATCTCGTCGCCGCGAACAGCGACCTGGTGAAGTTACGCGGCAAGTGGGTGCGCGCCGACAGCGAGGCACTCGCGCGCGCCGTCAAGTACGTCAATGCCCACTCGGAGCGCGACGGCTCGCTCGGTTCGTTGTTCGCGCAGTTCACCGGCGATGATCCGCCGCCGGTCGAGGTCGCCGATATCACCGCGACCGGGTGGGTCGCGACACTGTTCGACGGTCAGGTGCATCCCGATCCGGTGCCGGTACCGAAGGATCTACGCACCGAGCTGCGTCCCTATCAGCAGCGGGGACTCGACTGGCTCGCGTTCATGTCCCGGCTCGGGCTCGGTGCGGTACTTGCCGATGATATGGGCTTGGGAAAGACGGTGCAGCTGCTCGCGCTGCTCGCCCACGAGGACGAGGCGACTCAGACGGGCGACTCACCCACGGCGCGCTCGGCCCCGACGCTACTGGTGTGTCCGATGTCCGTGGTCGGTAACTGGCACCGGGAGGCCGAACGGTTCGTTCCCGGCCTGCGCGTCTACATCCACCACGGCCCTCAGCGGCTCCGCGGCGGTGCCCTTGCCGCAGCGGTCGCCGAGCACGACCTGGTGATCACCACCTACGCGATCGTCGCGCGCGATATTGCGCAGTTGGTGGAGTTGTCGTGGCAGCGGATCGTGCTCGACGAGGCACAGCACGTGAAGAATGCGAGTACCGGGCAGTCGCGGGCCACCCGCGCGATTCCGGCAGCGCACCGGATCGCACTCACCGGTACCCCCGTCGAGAATCGTCTCGAAGAACTCCGGTCGATCCTCGATTTCGCGAACCCCAAGCTGCTCGGGAGCGCTGCGGGGTTTCGGGCGAAGTTCGCGGTGCCCATCGAACGTGACCACGATTCGGCGGCCGCAGCGCGTTTGCGGGCGCTGACAGCGCCGTTCGTGTTGCGGCGAGTCAAGACCGACCCGGACGTGATCTCCGATCTGCCCGAGAAGTTCGAGCAGACCGTACGCGCCAATCTCACTGCTGAGCAGGCCGCACTGTACCGGGCGGTCGTCGACGACATGATGCGCAAGATCCGGGACAAGGAGGGAATGGCCCGGAAGGGGGCTGTGCTGGCGGCGCTGACCCGTCTCAAGCAGGTGTGCAACCATCCCGCTCATTATCTGGGCGACGGGTCGCCGGTGCTGCGCCGGGGTCGGCATCGGTCGGGCAAACTCGGGCTGATCGAGGACATCGTCGAATCGGTGCTCGCCGACGGCGAGAAGGTCCTGCTGTTCACACAGTTCCGTGAGTTCGGCACACTCATCGCGCCGTATCTCGAGCAGCGATTCGCCAGTGAGGTGCCTTTCCTGCACGGTGGTGTGCCGAAGGGTAAACGCGACGACATGGTGACCCGTTTCCAGCAGGACGGCGTGGGCCCACCGATCATGTTGCTGTCGCTCAAGGCAGGTGGTACGGGGCTGAATCTGACTGCCGCGAACCACGTGGTGCATCTGGACAGATGGTGGAACCCGGCGGTGGAGAATCAGGCCACCGACCGTGCGTTCCGGATCGGGCAGCGCCGTGACGTGCAGGTCCGCAAGCTGGTGTGTGTGGGGACGGTCGAGGAACGGATCGATGAAATGCTCACCGGGAAACAAGAACTCGCTGACCTCGCGGTCGGTGTGGGGGAGAATTGGATCACCGAACTGTCCACGGATCAGCTGCACTCGCTGCTGACCCTCGGTGACGATGCGGTGGGTGACTGATGGCGAACCGGAGGGCGGCAGGGAAGTACGGCGCCGCCGGGCCTGTGGCGCACGGTGTCGAGGCGCGCACCAAACGCGGTGCGATCGGTCGCAGCTGGTGGTCGAAAGAACTGATCGCGGCGATGGAACAGGCGGCCGACAAGGGGCGGCTGACCAGGGGGCGCGCGTACGCGCGGTCGGGACAGGTGGTGTCGATGCGGCTCGAGCCGGGCGCGGTGATCGGCGAGGTGCAGGGCAGTCAACTGCGCCCATTCACCGCCACCGTCACGGTGCGGCCGCTGACCGAGGATGCTGTGGGCGAGTTGATCGAGCAGGTGCGTTCGTCGCCCGGGTTGCTCGCGCGTCTGGCCGGGGGAGTGCTTCCCGAGGAACTCGGACCACTGCTGCTGCCTCGGCGGGCGGGAGAACTCGACTTCGACTGCACGTGCCCCGACGACGGCTGGCCGTGCACACACGCCGCAGCGGTCGCATTCCTGTTGGCCGAGCACGTCGACGAGAACCCGTTGTCCGTATTGACGCTGCGCGGGGTCGATCTGTCGATGCTGATCGGCGGGGTGGAGGAAGAGGTCCCCGGTGCCGAGGATTTCTACGGCGACGATACAGAATTGCCGGAGCTGCCGGTGGAGCGCTTCCGGCCGGCCCTCGACGACCTGGATCCGATGTTGCTGCGCCGCGCGTTGCGCGCGGGTGGTACCGATGAGGCCATCGTGATCCGGGGCATGTCCGATCTCGAGGATCTCTACCGTCGTCTGCGCTGATCCGCGCCGTTCGGATCGTGGCGTTTCCGAACGTTGCGGTAGACATACATGGACTTCCAACTATAGGATGGACGAATAATTCGGGGCGGTCTCCGACTGGCGCCGGTCATGACATCACTATCGCTGAGGACGGTTCACATGAGCGTTCGAGAACTCACCCATTTCATCGGCGGCGAGCACGTCGCCGGGACGTCCGGAAGATTCGGAGACGTCTTCGAACCCAGCACCGGCGCAGTTCAGGCGCGCGTCCCGCTCGCCACGAAGGCCGAAGTCGAAGCTGTTATCGCGAACGCCGAAGAGGCACAGAAGGAATGGGGCTCGTGGAACCCGCAGAAGCGAGTCCGCGTGCTGATGCGATTCGTCCAGCTCGTGCAGGACAACATGGACGAACTCGCGGCGCTGCTCTCGAGCGAGCACGGCAAGACCATTCCGGATGCGCGCGGCGACGTCCAGCGCGGGCTCGAGGTCATCGAGGTCTGCCTCGGTGCCGCGCACATGCTCAAGGGTGAATTCACCGATTCCGCCGGTACCGGCATCGACGTCTACTCGATGCGGCAGCCCCTCGGCGTCGTCGCCGGTATCACCCCGTTCAACTTCCCCGCGATGATCCCGCTGTGGAAGGCCGGCCCGGCACTCGCCAGCGGCAACGCATTCGTCCTCAAGCCCTCCGAGCGTGATCCCTCTGTCCCGCTGCGTCTCGCCGAACTGTTCCTCGAAGCCGGGCTGCCCGCCGGGGTGTTCAACGTCGTCAACGGCGACAAGGAATCAGTCGACGTTCTGCTCGAAGACCCGCGTATCAGGGCCGTCGGCTTCGTCGGCTCCACGCCGATCGCGCAGTACATCTACGAGACCGCCGCGAAGAACGGCAAGCGCGCCCAGTGCTTCGGCGGCGCGAAGAACCACGCAATCATCATGCCCGACGCCGATATGGACCAGGTCGCCGACGCACTCGTGGGCGCAGCCTACGGGGCCGCAGGCGAACGCTGCATGGCCTTGTCCGTCGCGGTGCCCGTCGGTGAGGAGACCGCGGACCGGCTCGTTGCCAAGCTCGCCGAACGTATCGCCGACCTGCGCGTCGGTCCCGGTACCGACGAGAAGGCCGACTTCGGCCCGCTCGTGACTGCCGAGGCCCGGGACCGAGTCCACGGCTACATCGCCAAGGGCGTCGAGGAAGGAGCCGAGCTCGTCGTCGACGGTCGCGATTTCGTCCTGGCGGGTCACGAGAACGGCTTCTTCTCCGGCCCCACCCTGTTCGACAAGGTCACCCCCGGTATGTCGATCTACCTCGAGGAGATCTTCGGGCCCGTCCTGACAGTCGTGCGCGCCGCCGACTACGAGGAAGCGCTGCGTCTTCCCACCGACCACGAATACGGCAACGGTGTCGCAATCTTCACTCGCGACGGCGACACCGCCCGCGATTTCGCCCGCCGCGTCGAGGTCGGCATGGTCGGTGTCAACGTTCCGATCCCGGTCCCGATCGCGTACTACACGTTCGGCGGCTGGAAGGCATCCGGTTTCGGAGACCTCAACCAGCACGGCCCCGACGCTTTCCGCTTCTACACCAAGACCAAGACCGTCACGCAGCGCTTCCCCTCCGGTGTCAAGGAGGGCGACCTCGAGGGCGCCCACGTGGGTGACACCGACCATTTCGTCATCCCGACCATGGACTAGGCGGAACCGACAATGTTCGCACTCACCGACGACGACCGGGCCATCCGCGACACCGCCCGCGACTTCGCCAGCGAGTACCTGGCGCCGAACGCGGTCGAATGGGATCAGGAGAAGCACTTCCCCGTCGACGTACTGCGCAAGGCCGCAGCACTCGGCATGGGCGGAATCTACGTCCGAGAGGACGTCGGCGGATCTGGGCTCCGGCGCCTCGATTCCGTCCGCATCTTCGAGGAACTCGCCAAGGGCTGCCCGTCGATCGCCGCCTACATCTCCATCCACAACATGGTGGCGTGGATGATCGACAAGTACGGCAACGACGAACAGCGCCGCCGCTGGCTGCCGGGCCTGTGCTCGATGGAACACCTCGGCAGCTACTGCCTCACCGAGCCGGGCGCCGGTTCCGACGCAGCGGCCCTGAGCACCAAGGCCGTTCGTGACGGCGACGACTACGTGCTCAACGGTGTCAAGCAGTTCATCTCGGGCGCGGGCACATCCGACGTGTACGTGGTGATGGCCCGCACCGGCGACACCGGCGCGCGCGGCATCTCCGCGTTCGTCGTCCCGAAGGACACCCCCGGCCTGTCGTTCGGAGCCAACGAGAAGAAGATGGGCTGGAACGCACAGCCCACCCGTCAGGTGATCTTCGAAGACGCCCGCGTGCCCGCGGAGAGCCTTCTCGGCGAGGAAGGCGGCGGCTTCCGGATCGCGATGCACGGACTCAACGGCGGACGCTTGAACATCGCCGCGTGCTCGGTCGGTGGCGGTCAGACCGCCCTCGACCGCGCCGTCGCGTACCTCGCCGAGCGCAAGGCATTCGGCGAACGGCTGCTCGATGCGCAGGCGCTGCAGTTCCGGCTTGCCGACATGCGCACCGAACTGGAAGCGGCACGCACCCTGTTGTGGCGCGCCGCTGATGCGCTCGACACGGGAGCCGCCGATGTCGTGGAACTGTGCGCGATGGCGAAGCGGTTCGCGACCGACACGGGGTTCGCCGCGGCGAACGAGGCACTGCAGCTGCACGGCGGATACGGTTACCTTGCCGAGTACGGGATCGAGAAGATCGTGCGAGATCTGCGCGTTCACCAGATCCTCGAAGGAACCAACGAGATCATGCGGCTGGTCATCGCGCGCAGCGTGGTGGCAGCGGCCCAGACAGGAGCGGCATGACGGACAGCGCACCCGACATCCTCGTCGAGGCGAAGAACGGGCTCGGCCGGATCACCTTGAATCGGCCCAAAGCGATCAACGCCCTCAACCACACCATGGTTCAGGAGATGGCAGAGGCGCTGCTCGAGTGGTCCACGGACGACACCATTCGCGCGGTGGTGGTCACCGGCGCAGGGGAGCGCGGCCTGTGCGCGGGCGGCGACATCGTTGCGATCTATCACGATGCCAAGGACGGTGGAACCGGCACGCAGGACTTCTGGCGCGACGAGTACGTCCTCAACGCGGCGATCGGACGCTACCCGAAGCCGTACGTCGTGATCATGGATGGCATCGTGATGGGCGGTGGTATCGGGATCTCGGCGCACGGCAACGTGCGAATCGTCACCGAGCGTTCTTCTCTCGCCATGCCGGAGGTGGGAATCGGGTTCGTTCCCGACGTCGGAGGCACCTACTTGCTGTCGCGGGCACCGGGTGAGCTCGGCACCCACATCGCCCTGACCACCGGGCGTATGAAGGCCGGCGACGCGATCGCACTCGGATTCGCCGACCACTTCGTCCCCTCCGACGCGCTCGACAAGTTCGTTGCCGCACTCGGCTCCGGTTCGGTCGAGGACGCCCTGGCCGAATACTCGCAGCCCGCACCGGAATCCAGTCTGCTCGCGGAACAGGACTGGATCGACGCAGCCTACTCGGCCGACAGCGTCGACGAGATCGTCGGACGGCTTCGCGCAGGCGACGCACCCGACGCGCAGGCCACCGCGGAGACGATTCTCGGTAAGTCGCCGGTGGCACTCGAGGCGACTCTGCGCTCGCTCCGGCACGCCAGGCAACTCGGCACTCTCGAAGAGGTCCTCAACGAGGAGTACCGGGTGTCGCTCGCGTCGTTGAATACCCACGACCTTGTCGAGGGTATTCGCGCGCAGGTCATCGACAAGGACCGCAACCCGTCGTGGTCTCCGGCCACCCTCGCCGACGTCACCGATGCGGATGTCGACGCGTACTTCCAGCCGCTCGGCGATCTCGAACTCGGGCTCGCCGTCCCCGAAGGAGATCGATAGATGAGCACCCTCCCCACCGTTGCTTTCCTCGGCCTCGGGCACATGGGCGGCCCGATGGCCGCGAATCTGGTGAAGGCGGGCTACGCCGTGACCGGGTTCGACCCTGTCCCTGCCGCTGCGGAACAGGCCACCGAGGACGGCATCACCGTCGCCGCGTCGGCGGTCGAGGCCGTGGCCAGCGCGGACGTCGTCGTCACCATGCTGCCCAACGGCAAGCTCGTGCTGGACCTCTACGCGGAACTCCTGCCCGCGGCGAAGACGAACACCCTGTTCGTCGACAGTTCCACCATCGACGTCGCCGACGCTCGTGAGGCCGCGTCCCGCGCGCAGGCGGCGGGGCACCGGGCCATCGACGCACCCGTGTCCGGCGGTGTCGCCGGTGCGTCCGCGGGCACTCTCGCGTTCATGGTCGGCGGATCCGACGATGATTTCAGCTCGGCGCAGCCGTTGCTCGACGTCATGGGACGCAAGGTCGTGCACTGCGGCGGGTCGGGCAACGGCCAGGCCGCGAAGATCTGCAACAACATGATCCTCGGCGTGTCGATGATCGCGATCAGTGAGGCGTTCGTGCTCGGTGAGAAGCTGGGCTTGACCAACCAGGCGCTGTTCGACGTCGCCTCCAACGCGTCGGGTCAGTGCTGGGCACTCACGAGCAACTGTCCCGTCCCGGGGCCGGTGCCGACGACTCCGGCGAACAACGACTACCAGCCCGGTTTCGCGGTGGCGCTCATGGACAAGGATCTCGGTCTGGCCTCGAACGCGGTCCGCACCAACGGTGTCGATGCCGAACTCGGGCTGCGCGCAGCGGAGCTCTACCACCGGTTCAACGAGGGCGGCGGCGGTGGTCTCGACTTCTCTGCGATCATCGACGACATCCGTACCCGTTCGACAGAAGAGGACAGCAAGTGAGCGAGTTCGAGACCATCCTGGTCGACCGTAAAGGCCGAGTCGGGGTCATCACCCTCAACCGGCCCAAGGCGCTCAATGCCCTCAACAGCACGTTGATGCACGAGGTCGTGGCGGCAGTCGAGGAACTCGATACCGACACCGAGATCGGGGCGATCCTGCTCACCGGTTCCGAAAAGGCATTTGCCGCAGGCGCCGACATCAAGGAGATGGCGCCCAAGACGTTCAGCGAGGTCTACGGGGAAGACTTCTTCTCCGAGTGGGACCGCCTCTCGGCGGCACGCACCCCGATCGTCGCCGCCGTGTCCGGCTACGCACTCGGTGGTGGGTGCGAACTCGCGATGCTGTGCGACTTCATCATCGCCTCCGACACCGCGAAGTTCGGGCAGCCCGAGATCAAGCTCGGTGTCATCCCGGGTATCGGCGGCTCGCAGCGCCTGACCCGCGCCGTGGGCAAGGCCAAGGCGATGGAGATGGTTCTCACCGGTCGCAACATGGACGCCGACGAAGCAGAACGCGCCGGGCTCGTATCGCGGATCGTGCCGGTGGCCGAGCTGTTCGACGCCGCGCTCGAGACGGCGACGACCATCGCCTCGATGTCGTTGCCCGTCGCGATCATGGCGAAGGAAGCGGTGAACCGCGCGTTCGAGGGGACGCTCGCCGAGGGCGTGAAATTCGAACGCCGCGTGTTTCATTCGACGTTCGCGACCGCCGACCAGAAGGAAGGCATGGCCGCGTTCATCGAGAAGCGCACGCCGGAGTTCAAGAACGCTTGATCGAGCGAGTTCGGTAGAGACGAGTGAGGGCCGCCCCGACCGGGGCGGCCCTCACTGCTCGTTCACCACTTCGTCGGTGTGCCGCCCGTGTCGAAATCTCCTGCGTCGTGGCGCATCACGGACAGAATTCGGAGGAGTTCGTCGAGGTCGGCATCCGGAATGCCCGGGCGTGCGAACACCTCGGCATTGAGCTTCTCGGTGGCCTCGACGGCGAGTGCTCGTCCCGCGTCGGTCAATTCGATCAGTGTGGCGCGACGATCGCTCGGGTGCGGAGTCCGCCGAACCAGTCCGGCGGCCTCGAGCCGGTCGACGGCGTTGGTGACACTGGTCGGGTGCACCTGCAGACGAGCACTGGCCTTGGCCATCGGCAGCGCACCCGACTTCGTGAAGTGCAGCAACGTCAGCAGCTCATAGCGGGCAAAGGTCAGACCGAACGGCTTGAGGACTTCTTCGACGCGGGCGATCATGATCTGCTGGGCTCGCATCACCGAGGTCACGGCGGCCATACCGTCGGCGACCTCGCCCCATCCGTGGAGGGTCCACTGGCGGTGGGCTTCGGCGATGGGGTCGAGCGGAAGTGGTGCGGGCATGCTCCGATCATCCCACGCCGAAACACCCGTCAGGCGAACTGCTCCTCGAGGTCGTCGAGAAACGCCATCGACTCGTCGTAGTCGGCCCGAATCGCCCAGTACGGGATGTCGTAGGCGTGCCCGGCGGCGAACGCGGGAAGTGCGGCGTAGATGGGGTTCTCCCTCAGCTCCTCGACGGACGGGCCAGGGCCGTTGAACCCGGTGACGAATACCGTCGGTGTGGTCACGACCTGCCCGATGGTCTCCAGGGAAACCTCGAACATGTCGCCGCCTTCTGTGTAGGGTTCGGCGCCGTTGTCCGCGAACACGGGGGCCGGTTCGAACCCGAAGTCGACGAGATCGGCAGGCAGGCCCATGTCCTCGATCAGGACATACGGAGTGCCGTCCGCCGTGATCGTGACGTACGACACGGGGTTGGGCGGTGGGGTGATCGATTCGATGACCTCGGCCCTGCGGGCCTCGTACTCCCGCGTCAGCTGCGCGAGCACGTCGGACTGGTCGAACACGTTGTTCGCGAGGAAGCCGAACTGTTCCTGCCAGGTCTGGAACTGCCGGTCCACCAGCACCGTCGGAGCAACTGTAGTGAGGTTGTCGTAGGCCTCTGATGCCTGCAAGTACGGGAATCCGACGCCACCCGCGATGATGAGATCGGGATCCATTGCTGCGATGGCCTCGATATCGAAGCCGTCCACAGACCACGGAAGGAATTCGGTTCCGGCGGCCTCTGCGTCGTCCACCCAGAACTCGGAGAAGGTACCCGCGACGTCCGCATCCTCGGGTGTGACGCCGACGATGGGAACATCGAGATGGTAGAGGTAGCCGGCCAGCGCGTAGTTCAGCACGACCACGCGTTGCGGCTCAGTGGGAACCGTCACGTCCCCCATGGGGGTTGCGACGGCGCGGGTCGCGTCCGCGGAAGCCTGTTCTGCTGGGTCCGTTCCCGGGTCCGTTCCGGAATCCTGTCCGCAGGCCGTGAGTGCGAACGCTGTCAACACCGCGGCGCACAGCGGAAGGATCCTTCTGCGAATCGACATGGGCCCACTTCCTCCTGACCGCGGACTTTCCACGAGAAGGCTAGGCTAACCGAAGCTCTGGTCGACTGCATCATCCAGGCGCGATTCGGTAGGGGCATCGGCATCCGTACCGGCGGGCCGGTGCAAATCGGTTCCCGTGAATTAGAGGCGTCGCGCCGGTGAACAACGGGTTCCTCTGCGGTGACGTACATCTGTGCACGTCGGACGCCTGTTTTGTCCCCGTTACAGTACCCGGGTGCATATCTTGTTCGTCTGCAGTGGGAACGTGTGCCGCTCGGTGATTGCCGAGCGACTCACGCTCGCGTATGCCGCAGAACGACGGATCGGGGATCTCACCGCAGAGAGCGCCGGGACCCGGGCACTCGTCGGTTTCCCGATCGAACCGAGTGCCGGTGCAGTGATCGAGGGCCTGGGCGGCGACGCAACGGCACGGCGAGCACGCAGGGTCGATGCACACATGATCGCGCGGGCAGCGCTGGTCCTCACTATGACCGAGGACCAGCGCGACCGGGTCAACGCGCTGGCCGCAGGATCATCGATGAAATCGTTCACCCTCACCGAGGCGCACCGGATCGCCACCGTGACCGGTGCCGACACCGTTGCGAGACTCGACGCCTACCGCTCCACCAGCGATGTCGAGGGAATTCCGGGGATCCCAGATCCGGTGGGATTGTCGGAGCGCAAGTTCGTCGAGACGGGGGATCGGATCGCCGCTGCCTTGTTTCCGTTGCTCGACCTCCTCACCACGCGTCATGCCGGGAACGACCCGGCCATCGCCGGGTGGAGCGTTCAGCGGTATGCGTAGTCGGGGAAACGTTCGTCGACGTCCTCGGCGCGCAATCCGAATTCTTCGAGGGTGTACCGGTGCGCGGGCTTGCGTGCTCCACTACGGCTTTCCGTGTGCATCGACGCCATCGCCCGCTCCGCATCGGCGCTGAGGCCGGTACCGAGACCGTCGTAGATCGCCCCGACCGTCGCGAGCGGATCGGCGACGAAGTCCCGGTAGTCGACGTCGACGAACTGGGCGGGGTCGTGGCGTGCCCGCGCCTCGGTGAATGTTGCGTGGCCCCGTGCCCACAGATCGAGTTGGCTACGGCCGATGGTCTCGCCGACGAAGGTTTCCGACCACCCCTCGGTTGCCTGCGCGGCAAGGCTGCAGACCGACGGAATGACGGTGCGCGGGTCG
This sequence comes from Rhodococcus ruitaii, assembly GCF_055230935.1. Classification (NCBI taxonomy): domain Bacteria; kingdom Bacillati; phylum Actinomycetota; class Actinomycetes; order Mycobacteriales; family Nocardiaceae; genus Rhodococcus; species Rhodococcus ruitaii. Next base: position 116,163 of record NZ_JBUYWC010000017.1, read on the forward strand.
CGGTGTGTGACCACGACGAGGGCGTCCGGATAGACCGTGAGCAATTCGTCGAGGGCGAACAGATGACTGGGGTTCTTCAACACCCACCGCTTGTCGGCATCGGGGAGGCCGATGAGCTGGAGATTGCGCCGATGCCGCGCATACGCCTCGGTCCAGTCCTGACCGGCCAGCCACTGCGAGTAGCTCGGCAGGTGGGCGAGGCATTCGTACGAGAGCGACCGGAACGACTGACGCAGCAGTTGCCAGCACTCCTCGACCTCCGCAGCCGACATGTAATGCACCCCCATGAATTCCGGGTGCTCGATGTGATGCTGGGAGAATGCCGACTCGATCCCGGCGAACACCGGGTTCTCGGACCATGTCTCGCGGGGCGGGCGCGGCTGCGGCATCTCCGTCAGCCACATCTCGAGACCCTGGTGGGCGGGATCGGCGGTGAGGAGGCGATGCAGCGCGGTGGTGCCGGTGCGGGGCAGGCCGGTGACGAAGATCGGGCGCGTGACCTCGACGTCCGCGTGCGCGGGGTGCTGTGCCCACGCAGCCTCGGACAGCAGCCGTGCGACGAGTGCCCCGCGCAAGAACACCCGCGACATCTTGCTGCCGAGCGGGGTGAGCTTCTCGTCGCGCCCGTACGAGTCGAGAAGGACATCGAGGGCCTCGCGGTAGTCGTCGGTCCCGAAATCGGTCAGGCCCGTCAGTCGCGTGGCCGAGTCGTGGAGCGATGCGGCGCTGCCGATCGTAGTGCGTTCGGTCATTGGTGTTCCCGTCAGTGGTGGTATTCGCCGCAGTTGACGTCGAGGCACTGCCCGGTGATCGCCGATGCCATCGGCGAGGCCAGGAAGATCACCGCGTCGGCGATGTCCTCGGCGGTGGGCAGTCGCTTCAGATCGCTCGCCGCCGCGGTGTGGTCGTAGATCTGCTCGACCGTCATGCCGTACTTCTCGGCCTGATGCTCGAAGTAGCTGCGCAGGACCGGGCCCCAGATGTATCCGGGCGCAACCGAATTGACACGGATTCCCTGTGGGCCGAGCTCTGTCGCAAGTGATTGCGATGCGGCGAGCAGCGCGGATTTCGCCAGCTTGTAACTGCCGTAGCGTTCCTGTGAATGTCGCAACACCATCGAATTGATGTTGACCACTGAACCTTTCGAGGCTTCGAGCGTCGAAGTGAACAGCCGGGTCAGCCGCAGTGCTCCGAGTACGGTGAGTTCGATGCTGTCGCGGATATGTTGAAAATCAGTGCGCGCCAAGGGTTTCATTGCTGGTATCGAGAACGCATTGTTCACGAGGGAGTCGACCCGTCCGAACTCCTGCACGGCGGTCTCAGCGAGCTGAGCGGCCGAATCGTCATCGGTGAGGTCGGTCGGCACGGTCACCGCGCGGCGACCGAGCGCGGTGACCTCGGTCGCGACCTGTTCGAGCCGCTCTCGGGTGCGGGCGGCCAGAACCACGTCGGCGCCATGCTCGGCGCAGCGCACCGCGAGAGTGCGTCCGAGACCGGGGCCGACGCCCGAGATGACGATCACGCGATCGCGCAGGAGACCTGCCGCGGCGCTCATGCGAGCATCCGATCGGCCACACCGCTCTGCCGTGCGGCGATGCGCAACGCCCAGGCATCCGGCGTGATGCGGTTCGATTCGTGGAAAGGCAGGAGTTCGGGGATGCGGTCGAACGCGACGACCTCGGCGACCGGCTTCTCCCCGGGTTCGGGGTGACGGTCGAGGCGCTGCCAGCGGAACTGCAGGATGCCGCGGTCGTGACCGACGGTCTCGACCCAGTTGGTCACCCCCGGGTTCCGGTTCGAGACGACAATCCGAATGTTCCCGTCGGGATCGACCTGCGCCTGGGAGTTGTTGAGCGACGTCTGATGGCCGGTGTAATCGAGCGAGACGTACCACAGGCTGCCGAGCTGAAATCCGAGGTAGGGGGCGTCGGATGCGGGCAGGGTGATGACCATCGCCTCGTCGTCCGAGAGTTCGAAATGGCCGACCGACGAGTACTGGGTGTCGAGTCCGCCGGGAGTGCGCCGCGGTTCGGTGAGGGTGTTGACCGGAAGGTCCAGGTAGAACCACTGCGGGAACTGCAGCCACGTCTTCACGCGAGACACCAGGGCTCGCGCTGCGCGATCGTACCGGCGCGTGACGTCGTCGCGGGTCGGGGCGGGCGCGGGAGTGCCCAACGTGTCGAGTCGGTCGATACGGAGCGTGCCGCGTCGCTGGGTCCACTCGCTGTAGACCTCCCGGACGACGAGTTGCGACGAACCGGGGGCAAGGTGGAAGTAGTTGCGGGCGGGATCCGCGGGCCCTGGTCCGAACCGCACCTCGAAGGTGCCGTCGTCGGCGATGGTGATCGCGCGATCGTCGAACGCGGTCACGTTGCCGGGCACGTTCGAGTCGGTGTAATTGCCTGCCATCACCTGGAAGCTCAGGTCGCAGGTAGTGCCGCGACGCCCGGTGACGAGGTACTCGGCGTTGTCGCGTACCGGGGCGCCCCAATACAGGGTGTCGGGATTGTCGAGGCCCATCTTGGCGTAGGGGCCGGTGCCCGTGATGAACGTCGGATGGGTGCTGCTGTGCACGAACGCCGCGTGCACGCACGCGGAAATTCCTCCCGCGAGGTACTCGTAGCCCTCTGTCAGGTCCTGCTCGGTGCGGATGTGCGGCGCGGTGGCCACGAGTTTCTCGGCTTCGGCGATGGCGGCTGCCAGTGGATCGGTGAGCACGCGGTTCTCCTGAGGGTCCGAATGTGTACCGCTGCGGTGGACTTCTTCGGTGCCGACAATAGAACGCGTTCTAGTAAATGGTCAACGGTCGAGCGTCCAGCGGAGCCGAAACCGTGGTTTTGTGGAGTGCATGACCGACGACGTGGAGTGCACGACCGACGACGCAGCCCTGGCCACCGAGATCGCCGCGGGCGCAGGAGAACTGTTGCTGACCATCCGGGCAACCGCACAACACGAGCACTACGGACGCGAACTCGGGCGTCGTGGCGATCATGCGGCGAACGCCTTCATCCTCGAGCGACTCGCGGCCGAGCGACCCGGCGACCTGGTGCTTTCGGAGGAATCCGCCGACGATCCGGGGCGTGTCGACGCGGACCGGGTGTGGATCATCGATCCTCTCGACGGCTCGAAGGAATACGGCCGACCCGGCTACATCGATTGGGCCGTCCACGTTGCGTTGTGGCAGGCGGGGAAGGGGCTCACCGACGGGGCCGTTGCGCAACCCGCGATCGGTGCGGTCTACTCGACCGGCGATGAGCCGGTGATTGCCCACGAGCCTCTCGGGCGCCACCGGCCCTCCATCGTGATCAGCGGCAGCCGTCCGCCGGCCTTCATCGGTGAGGTCGCACGCAACGTCGGGGCCGACCTCGTGCGGATGGGGTCGGCGGGAGCAAAAGCCATGGCGGTCGTGCGCGGCGAAGCCGACGCGTACGTCCACGCCGGAGGGCAGTGGGAATGGGATTCGGCCGCGCCCGTTGCGGTCGCGCAGGCCGCAGGAATGTTCTGCGCCCGAATCGACGGCAGTCCGCTCGAATACAACCGGCCGCATCCGTACCTGCCGGATCTGGTGATCTGCCGCCCGGACTGGGCGCCCACGCTCATGGCGGCCGTATCCGATCACGCGGATACCCCCACCGACAGCGCGCGGGTGGCGATGGCACGCGCCTATATTCACTCGCTGATCAGCCACGATGCGTCACACGTGCGGCTCGCAGAGGACGCGTGGCGGGTCGAGAACGGTCAGCGCACCGGAGACAGCGGTATCGAGATCCGCGACCGCCTCGAGAACGGTGCAGAGTACCGGCCGCTTCGCCGGGTGCGCGACCTGACGTTCCACGAATGGCACCACGACGTCGTCGCCCGATTCCTGCTCGACATCGCCGCGGGGCCGGGCGAGACGACCACGGTGTCGGTGATCGAACACTTCGGCATCCCGGCGGGTGAAATCCGGTCGATCGTCGCGATCATCGAGCCCACTTCGACAAAGAGTTGAACCTTTGAGCTAGTTTCGGTGGGACGAATAGTGAGCAAAGCAATACAGATTCGGAATCAGGCGGTGTCATGACTTCTTCACTCGATATCGGCGACGGAATTCACGCGATCCCCGTTCCCGTTGCAGACCTTCCCGTCGGCGATACCCAGGTGTACGCAGTGGAATCCCCGGGCGGCGTGATACTGATCGACGCCGGATGGAACAACGACGCCTCCTGGAACGCGCTGCAGCAGGGCCTCGCGACCGCAGGGCTGGCGGTGACCGACGTCGAAGGCGTCGTGGTCACCCATTTCCACCCCGACCATGTCGGCCTGACCGCCCGACTCCGGGAAGCCTCCGGATGCTGGGTGGGTATGCACGAATCCGACTTCGAACAACTCGGCCACATGATGTCCGACCTGGGCTGGACGGACCGCGCCGTCGAACAGTGGCGTATCGCCGGGGCTCCACCCGAACAGATCGAGGAATACCTCGCCGACTCCGGGAAAGGTGAGGGCAAGCCGGAGTCTGCGCCCGACCGCACACTCACCGACGGGGAACTCATCCCGCTCGCCGGACGCACGCTCCGCACCGTGTTCACCCCCGGCCACACCCCCGGCCACGCATGTTTCTACATCGAGGAACACGAGATCCTGTTCAGCGGCGACCACGTGCTGGCCAAGACCACACCGCACGTCGGTGAATTCGACTTCCCCATCGCAGAACGCGATGCGCTCGGGGAGTTCCTCGCCTCACTCGACGCGGTCGGAAAGCTCCCTGCCAGGCGCACCCTTCCCGCGCACAGGCAACCCATCGACGACCTCGCGGGCAGAACGGCAGCGCTCATCGACCATCACGAAGAGCGACTCGACGACCTGTACGACTCACTCGGCGACGACGGGCTCACGCTGTGGGAGGCCACGTCCCGCATGAAGTGGTACCGGTCGTGGGACGAGACACCGGCCCGAGGAAAGCAGATGGCGATGTCGGAAGGGTCTGCTCATCTGCGTCACCTCATCGAGCGTGGGCGTGCCCGGCTGGTTCCCGGGAGCTACCCCGCTCGCTTCGTGCGCATCTGACGACTCGCCGAAGACGGCTATGTGGGCGGACAGGTGTGGAATGCCGACCTGTATGCCGCCGGTGTGGTGCCGATGTGCCGTGCGAAGTGGTATCGCAGCGTTTCGATCGATCCGAACCCGGCGGTCGTCGCGACGCGCTCTACGGGGAGAGCGGTCGTCTCGAGTAGCTCCCGCGCCCAGTCGAGCCGGCGGTCGAGGAGCCATTGCATCGGCGTCGTGCCGGTGTGGGTGCGGAATTGCCGTGACAGGCTGCGGGTGCTCATCGATGCCTTGGTGGCGATGTCAGTCAACGTCATCGGTGTGTCCAGGTTGTTCTGCATCCACTGCAGTGTGGGTCCGAGGTCATCGGTCTCCGCGGCGGGCGCCGGGCGCGCGATGAATTGCGCTTGTCCGCCAGCTCGCTGCGGTGGCATCACGATCTGTCGCGCCGTGGTGGCCGCCACCGCCGCACCCCGGTCGCGGCGAACCATATGCAGACACAGATCGAGCCCTGCGGCGACACCAGCTGAGGTGAGGATCGTTCCGTCGTCGATGAAAAGGACCGACGAATCCACTGTCACGGCCGGGTATCGCTCGGCGAGGAGGTCGGCGAGCATCCAGTGCGTCGTCGCTTTCCGGCCGTCCAGTAATCCCGCGGCCGCCAGCACGAATGCCCCCGTGCAAATCGAGACCACTCGTGCGCCGCGCTCCGACGCTGTCCGCAGCGTCCGCAGGACGCGCGGATCGGGGATCAGATCGGGGTCAGCGCCCGGGACGATCACCGTCTGCGCGTCGAGCGCATCGTCGAGGCCATAGCGGGAGGAGATTCGGAACGACTCGACCCCGGCGGCTGTTGCGATCACGTTCCGCTTCCGTTGGGCGCAGACCTGGACTCGGTACCCGGGTGTGAGGGAAAAGACCTGGCACGGGATTGTCAGCTCGAAACCCACAACTCCGTCAGCGGCGAGCACGGCAACAGAATGCATGGCTAGATCTTACGTAACCATGGCGATCACGCTACTGTTCACTCGGGTCGAACGTTGAGATGCTCATGGGGTAATAGACACTCCCACTGGAGGATTCGATGACTCTTCGTGTACACACGGTGCTCTACGACGGGGTGGAGGACCAGGATTTCATCGGTCCGGTCACAGCGTTCGGCACGGTCGATGGTGTACGGCACAGCTTCGTCACCGTCGACGGTGACGGTGACATCACCACGTCTGCGGGCCTCGAGGTCACCGTTCGTACCCCGTGGTCCCCGGAATCGGCCGACCTGATCGTGGTGCCTGGCGGTGGCTTCGGCGAAGGATCTCCTGTCCAGGAGCAGATCCGCCGGGGCGTGCTGCCCCGTGCATTGGCCGACGCCCGGCGTCCCGGACTGATTCTCGCGGCCACCTGCACCGGAACACTGCTGCTTTCGGCGGCAGGGATCACCACCGGACGACCGTGTACGACACATCACATCGCCGAAGACGATCTCCGGCGCCAAGGCGCGACCGTGGTCGGTGGTCGCGTGGTCGACGACGGCGACCTGGTCACTTCGGCGGGAGTTACCTCCGGTATCGACCTCGGACTGTGGCTTGTCGAACGGTTCTTCGGAGCCGAGACCGCGCTGTTCGCCGAAGAGGTCCTCGAACACGAACGCCGTGACAGCGCCTGGAGTAGACGAGACGAACATCCGACCTCCGATGGTGTCGCCTTCGTCAATGTCATCGAACTTCCCGGCGAGCGGATCGACGAATTCGTCGAACAGTGGTGTGGACGCGCCGCGCTCATGCGGACCGCGCCCGGATTCCGTGATGTCCGCCTGCACCGGGCGATACTGCCCGGCGCGCAATTCCCACTCGTCAACATCGCGCACTGGGACAGTATCGAAGCCTGCGAGGCAGCCGGTCTGAATCCCGCAGTCGTGGCCTCCGTCGGCGAGGCCCGAGAGATCGCGACCGCCCACCCTGCCTTGTATCGGGTAATCGCCGAATATCTCTGACACGCACGGACTGGGTTCGCTGCGGGCGGGCTGTGTGCATACGGGTACGAGTGCAACGTCGATCAAATAGTCTTTGACCTGCTCGAATGCAGGCCAGGTTGGTGCCCTCGGCAGGATTCGAACCTGCGACTTCTTGCTCCGGAGGCAAGCGCTCTATCCCCTGAGCTACGAGGGCAATCCGGACCCGCCGGGTGACCGGCGGTGCGGGAGTCAGCCTAGCGCATTGTCGGCGCAACGCCACATCGGCTGGTCAGAACCGGTTTGCGGACGGGGAGGAGCTGCCGTGGACCAGCTGTCAGTTCATCGGGAGCGGTTCGGCGCCGCGTTCGGCGAGCATCGACGTCATCAGCTGCGACTCGCTGGTCTGCGTGTCGACCATCTTCTGGGCCAGCCCCCGCACAACCGATTCGCTCGCGTACTGCGCGCCGTACTCCATCATCGGCAGACCACCCTCGTGATGGCGCAGCATCAGCTGCAGGAACAGCACGTCCTGCTCGACACCGGACGCGGCACGCAGGTTCGCGAGATCCTCGGACGAAGCCATCCCCGGCATCGCCGTCACCTCCCCGGACTCTGGCGTTCCCGCGGCCTCACCGTCACGGTCGTCGGAGGTGGCCCCGTGCGAATGGCCGCTGCCGTCGCTCATCCACGCCATGTACGGGCCGGACGGCAATGGAGGCTGCCCCCACATGGTGAGCCATCCCTCCATCTGCCCGATCTGATTCTGCTGGGTGGTGAGGATGTCGTAGGCGAGGTTGCGGACGTACTGGTCCTCGGAACTCGTCAGTGCGATCGCCGACATCTCGATCGCTTGGTTGTGGTGCACCGTCATGTCCTGGCAGAAGCCGACATCGACGGAACCGGCCGTCGGATCCGCCGGCCTCGAGTCCTCGAGGGGGATCCGTGCGAGGAATCCGAGCAGGAAGCCGACCGCGAGTGCGATGACTGCGGCGAGGGCCAAGATCGTTCGAGGGGTCCCGCCGCGGGGTGCGGGATCGGCTGTGTCACGCGACTGATCGGCTGTGTCACGGGACTGATCGGCTGTGTCACGGGACTGATCGTCCGAGGCGCTCATTGTCAGCTCCCGGCCGGTGCCTGCATGTCGGCGGGAATCTGCTCGGAGCCGTCGACGGTTCCACCATCCATCGGCACGGCGTCGGGGCCGGGGACGGACGCATCGAACGGAGGCGGATTCGCCGGATCGAACGAACCGGGCAGCGTCGAACAGCTGGCTCCGACCTCGGGGTACTGCCACCGGTTCAGGCGCAGCGCCTCGATGAAGTGGTCGATACGCTCGTCGTCGGCGCTGTCGAGCTTGAGCTGATGACCCCACGACTGCAACGAGATCGGTGAGTCGAGCCCGGGGTACGGCGACATCGACATGTACGTACGCCCGTCGACCTTCGCTTCGAGGGTCGCGAGTGCGGCGTCGTCGACCAGATCAGGGTTGTAGGCGATCCAGATCGCACCGTGCTCGAGCGAATGCACCATGTTCTCGTTGCGTACGGGCGTGTCGTATACCGTTCCGGTGCAGGTGGCCCAGATCGCGTCGTGCGGCCCGCCGAACGGCGGACTCTGATCGTAGGCGACCCGCTGGGTGGGGGCGACATGCTGGCCTGCCGGGTACTCGAGCGTCACGACACCGTCGATCGCGGTCGACGGATCCTGATTCTCCTCGGTCGGTACCCATGCGGACAGTTCCTGCTGGTTCTGGTATTGCGGAATGATACTGACCGCGATTACCGCGACGAGCGCGACGACAGCGACGATCCCACCGATTGTCAGCCACGGAACCTGACGCTGCTTCGGGAGGCCTTTGGCCCCGCCGCTGTTCTTCTTGGCGGCCTGGATGGCCTTCGACGATTTGGCGCCGGTGTTCTTCTTGCCGGAACTGCCGTTGCTCGGACCGCTGGGCATCGCTGGGTGCTCTTTCGACGGATGGACAGGCGAACGCGCGCACCATCGGGTACGCACACAGCGTCAACTCTACGGGCGTCGGGGGCGGGGGAGCGTCCGCGCCTTCACCCCCAGCCAATAGGATGAACACCTGTGACTCCTGCCGATCTTGCCGAATTGCTCCACGGAACCGCCGCGAGAGTGCTCGCCGACCGTGGTCTCGACGCGTCAGTACTGCCCGCAACACTCACAGTCGAGCGTCCCCGCAACCCCGAGCACGGCGACTACGCAACGAATGTCGCGATGCAGGTTGCCAAGAAGGTCGGTGTGAATCCGCGTGAGCTCGCGACCTGGCTCGCCGACGCGCTCACCGCCGCCGGCGGCATCGACTCCGCCGAAGTCGCCGGCCCAGGCTTCCTCAACATCAGGCTCGCGGCCGATGCGCAAGGCGCGATCGTCGCCGAGGTGCTCGACAAGCGCGATGCCTACGGCAACGCCGACACCCTCGCGCGCCGGAAGATCAACCTCGAATTCGTCTCAGCGAACCCGACCGGCCCCATCCACCTCGGCGGCACCCGGTGGGCGGCGGTCGGCGACGCACTCGGCCGTATCCTCACCGCACAGGGCGGCGAGGTCACCCGCGAATACTACTTCAACGACCACGGTGGGCAGATCGATCGCTTCACTCGCTCGTTGATCGCGTCCGCACTGAAACTTCCACCACCCGACGACGGCTATGCCGGCGACTACATCGTCGAGATCGCGAGTTCCGTAGTCGAGCAGCGGCCCGAAGCTCTCGCGCTGCCCGAGGATGAACGCCACGAGGTGTTCCGCTCGATCGGCGTCGAACTGATGTTCGTGCACATCAAGCGCACTCTGCACGAGTTCGGCGTCGACTTCGACGTGTACTTCCACGAGCACTCGCTGTTCGAGTCCGGTGCGGTCGAGAAGTCGGTCGAGACGCTCAAGGCATCCGGCAACCTGTACTTCGACGACGGCGCGTGGTGGCTCAAGAGCACCGACTACGGCGACGACAAGGACCGCGTCGTCATCAAGTCGGACGGTAACGCCGCCTACATCGCAGGAGACATCGCCTACTTCCAGGACAAGCGTTCACGCGGCTTCGACCTGTGCATCTACATGCTCGGTGCCGACCATCACGGCTACATCGCACGGCTGAAGGCTGCTGCCGCAGCCTTCGGTGACGATCCCGACACCGTCGAGGTCATGATCGGCCAGATGGTCAACCTCGTGCGCGACGGTCAGGCGGTGAAGATGAGCAAACGCGCCGGCACCGTGATCACCCTCGACGATCTCGTCGAGGCCATCGGCGTCGATGCCGCACGCTATGTGCTGGTGCGCTCGTCCGTGGACCAGAGCATCGACATCGATCTCGCGCTGTGGGCCTCCGCCTCGAGTGAGAACCCCGTCTACTACGTGCAGTACGCGCACGCGCGGTTGTCGTCGATCGCGCGGAACGCCGCCGATCTCGGCCTCAGCGAAGGGGACGCCGACCTCGCGCTGCTCACCCACGATCGTGAAGGTGACCTGATCCGCACCATCGGCGAATACCCGCGTGTCGTCGCGAAGGCCGCGGAACTGCGCGAGCCGCACCGCGTGGCGCGCTACCTCGAAGAGCTCGCCGGTACCTACCACCGGTTCTACGACGCGTGCCGCATCCTGCCCCTGGGCGACGAAGAACCCGGCGAGCTGCACACCGCGCGACTGGCGCTGTGCGCCGCTGCACGTCAGGTTCTCGCCAACGGACTCGGCCTTCTCGGCGTCAGCGCACCGGAGCGGATGTGAACGCGCATCCCGCGGGGCCGCGTCACGCCGAGATCCCGCACGCGCCCGGCCTGCCGCAACGACCCGGGAACGCTGCAGAACTGAACGAGCTCCACCGGCACGTGTGGCCACGCAACACCAGCCGGGGCGACGACGGGGTCGCCCGCATCGCCGGGGTCTCGGTCACCGACCTCGCCGAGACCTACGGCACACCGCTGTTCGTCGTCGACGAGGACGATTTCCGATCGCGGTGCCGCGAGATCGCCGAGGCATTCGGTCCCGAAGCGCGGGTCCACTACGCGTCCAAGGCATTCCTGTGCACCGAGATCGCCCGGTGGGTCCATCAGGAGGGACTGTGCCTCGACGTCGCATCCGGGGGCGAACTCGCCGTCGCGCTGCGCGCCGGGTTCCCTGCGCAGAAGATCGCGCTGCACGGCAACAACAAGTCCGTGGCCGAACTGCGGACCGCCGTCGAAGTCGGCGTCGGGCACATCGTGCTGGACTCGCTCGCCGAGATCGACCGGCTCGACGCCGTGGCAGGTGAACTGGACGCCGTCCAGGATGTACTCATTCGCGTCACGGTGGGTGTCGAAGCCCATACCCACGAGTTCATCTCCACCGCCCACGAGGACCAGAAATTCGGTCTCTCGCTGGCCGGCGGGCACGCCATGGACGCGGTGCGCCGAGTGTTCGCGACCGACAACCTGCGCTTGGTGGGGTTGCACAGTCACATCGGTTCGCAGATCTTCGACGTCGACGGATTCGAACTCGCTGCCCACCGTGTCATCGGCCTGCTGCGCGACATCGTCGCCGACTTCGGGGTCGACAAGACCTCGCAGCTGCACATCGTCGACCTCGGTGGTGGCCTCGGCATCTCGTACGTGCCGAGCGACGACCCGCCTCCGGTGACCGATCTCGCAGCGAAGCTCCACGACATCGTGCGCACCGAGTCCGCGCTGGTCGGACTGCCCACGCCGACTCTCGCCGTCGAACCCGGACGTGCCATTGCCGGCCCGGGTACCGTCACCCTCTACGAGGTGGGAACCATCAAGGACGTGACCGTCGGAGCCGGACAGAGCCGGCGCTACATCAGCGTCGACGGGGGGATGAGCGACAATATCCGCACATCGCTGTATCAAGCCGAGTACGAATCGCGCCTCGTGTCGCGGGTGAGCGAAGCCGAGCCTGTCGTCGCGCGGGTGGTCGGCAAGCACTGCGAGAGTGGTGACATCATCATTCGTGACGCCTGGATGCCCGCCGACGTGGGCGCGGGAGATGTGCTGGCCGTCGCGGCAACCGGTGCATACTGCTACTCGATGTCCAGCAGGTACAACATGCTGACCCGCCCCGCTGTCGTAGCGGTCAAGGACGGCGTCTCACGCATCCTGCTGCGCAGGGAAACGATCGAAGATCTGCTGAGCTTGGAGGTTACGGAGTGACCAGCACAACGGTGGAAGGTGCATCCGGGCAGCGACCCCTCGGTGTCGCGGTTCTCGGCCACGGCACCGTGGGTGCCGAGGTTGTCAGCATCATTCAAGGAGACGCACTCGACCTGCAGGAACGCATCGGTGCACCCCTCGAACTGCGGGGCGTCGCGGTGCGCGACGCGTCGTCGGATCGAGGGATTCCCGCGGACCTCCTGACGACCGATGCGGAAGCGCTCGTCCGCCGCGATGACATCGACCTCGTCGTCGAACTCATCGGGGGTATCGAACTGCCTCGCACGTTGGTGCGCGCCGCGCTCGATGCCGGTAAGTCGGTGGTCACCGCCAACAAGGCGCTCCTGGCCGCTTACACCGGTGAACTGGCCGAGGCAGCGGAGTCGCACAACGCCGACCTGTACTTCGAAGCAGCCGTCGCCGGAGCCATCCCGGTGATCCGCCCGCTGACCCAGTCGCTCGCAGGCGATCGCGTCGACCGGGTGATGGGCATCGTCAACGGCACAACGAACTACATCCTGTCCGCGATGGACGAGAGTGGCGCCGATTACGAGACGACGCTGACCGAAGCGGGTCGTCTCGGTTACGCAGAAGCAGACCCGACCGCCGATGTCGAAGGATTCGACGCAGCGGCCAAGGCGGCGATCCTTGCGTCCATCGCATTCCACACCCGCGTGACCGCATCCGACGTGTACCGCGAAGGAATGAGCGCGATCACTGCCGCCGACCTCACGTCGGCTCGTGCCCTCAACTGCACGATCAAACTGCTTGCGATCTGCGAACGAATCCCCGGTACCGATGGCCGCGACCGCGTCTCGGCCCGGGTGTATCCGGCGCTCGTGCCGCGTGAGCATCCCCTTGCGACCGTCGCCGGTGCATTCAACGCGGTTGTCGTCGAAGCGCAGGCCGCCGGTCGGCTCATGTTCTACGGCCAGGGTGCCGGCGGGGCGCCCACCGCATCGGCCGTCATGGGCGACCTCGTCATGGCAGCGCGCAACCGAGTCCAGGGTGGCCGCGGTCCGCGCGAATCGAAGTACGCCAAACTCGAGATCGCCCCGATGAGCGACATCGTCACCCGGTACTACGTCAACCTGCAGGTCGCCGACCGAGCAGGTGTGCTCTCCGCCGTCGCCGCCGAGTTCGCGACGCGGGGCGTCAGTATCTCCGCCGTGCGCCAGGAAGGCGCCGGCGACGGTGCCCGCCTGGTGGTGCTCACCCACCGAGCGACTGACCGGGCTCTGGCCGACACCGTCGCAGCGCTCGAGAACCTCGAATCCGTAACTGCTGTCACCAGCGTCCTGAGACTGGAAGGATCCGCCGAATGAGTGCGGTCGACAAGAACACCACCCCCGTGCACGCCCCGTGGCCGGGCCTGATCGAGGCGTACCGCGGTCGCCTCCCGATCGGCGACGACTGGAAGACGGTGACGTTGCGCGAGGGCGGTACGCCGCTGCTTCCGGCGGAACGGCTCTCCGACCTCACCGGGTGTGAGGTGCACATCAAGGTCGAGGGACTCAACCCCACAGGTTCGTTCAAGGACCGCGGCATGACCATGGCTGTCACCGAGGCGCTTGCGTCCGGCAAGCAGGCCGTGCTGTGCGCCTCGACCGGCAACACCTCCGCCTCTGCCGCCGCGTATGCGTCGAAGGCCGGTATCGGATGCGCAGTCCTCGTCCCACAGGGCAAGATCGCCATGGGCAAGCTCGCCCAGGCGGTCATGCACGGCGCGAAGATCGTCCAGGTCGAGGGCAACTTCGACGACTGCCTCGAGCTGGCTCGCAAGACCACGTCGGAGTTCGACACCATCGGTCTCGTCAACTCGGTCAACCCCGTGCGTATCGAAGGTCAGAAGACCGCGGCGTTCGAGATCGTCGATGCACTCGGCGACGCACCGGACGTGCACGTGCTGCCCGTCGGGAACGCAGGCAACATCACCGCGTACTGGAAGGGCTACTCCGAGTACTTCGCCGACGGGATGAGCACTCGTCGTCCCCGGATGCTGGGCGTTCAGGCGGCCGGTGCTGCCCCGCTCGTTCTCGGTCACCCGGTCAACAACCCCGAGACGATCGCCACCGCGATACGGATCGGCGCCCCGGCGTCCTGGAACGGTGCCGTTGCGGCCAAGGAAGAGTCGAACGGTGCATTCCGCGCGGCCACCGACGAGGAGATCCTCGAGGCCTACCGTCTCCTCGCGAAGACCGAGTCGATCTTCGTCGAGCCTGCGTCGGCAGCATCGATCGCCGGACTGCTCGCAGCACGCAAAGAAGGCTGGCTCGAGCCCGGCCTGAGGATCGTGTGCACTGTTACCGGCAACGGGCTCAAGGACCCCGACACCGCATTGCGTGACGTGCCCGTGGTCGAACCCATCCCGGTCGATCCCGTGGCCGTGGCATCGGCGCTCGAGCTGGCCTAGTGACCGCCTCGCCTTCCTCCGTTGGGAAACAGGACATGACGCAGACGTTGCCCGTAGGGGTTTCGGTGACAGCCCGGGTGCCGGCCTCGAGTGCCAACCTGGGGCCCGGATTCGACACGCTCGGACTGGCGCTCGGGTTGTACGACGAGATTACCGTTACCGCAACCGGTTCCGGTCTCGACGTGCGTGTCGAGGGGGAAGGTGCACAGGAGGTGCCGTGGGGTCCGTCGCATCTGGTGGTGCGCGCGGTCGAACGGGGGCTCGAGGCTGCGGGTGTGTGGGCAGATGGTCTGGATGTCGTGTGCCGTAACGTGATTCCGCACTCTCGTGGCCTGGGTTCCTCGGCGTCCGCGGCGGTAGGAGGGCTTGCCGCTGCCAACGGGCTCGTGCAGAAGGTTGCGCCCGAGCGGGTACTCGACTCCGCGCAACTCGTGCAGCTGGCGTCGGAATTCGAGGGGCATCCGGACAATGCGTCGGCGAGCGTCCTGGGCGGTGCTGTCGTGTCGTGGAGCGAGGCCGAGGTCGACTCGGAGCGTCGCGCATACAAGGCGGTGTCGCTGAGGGTGCACCCGTCGATCAAGGCCGTTGCGCTCGTTCCGTCCGTTCGGTCGTCGACCGCCCACACCCGCGGACTGTTGCCCGACCTCGTGCCGCATCGCGACGCCGCATTCAACGTCAGTCGCGCGGCGCTCGCAGTTGTGGCACTCACGGAGCGGCCCGATCTGCTGATGCAGGCAACCGAGGATCTGCTCCATCAGGCGCAGCGTGCGCCGGCGCTGCCGCTCACGACCAAGTGGCTCTCGATCCTTCGCGGCGCGGGGGTCGCCGCCACCGTGTCGGGCGCGGGTCCTACGATCCTCGCCTTGGCGACCGAGCCGATCCCCGCGGAACTCCGCGCGGCCGCGGAGGCGGACGAGCTCACCGTGCTCGACCTTGCCATCGCCGATGGGGTTCAGGTCGACTGATCGTCCACCGTTGCGATCGGGGTGGCGCATCACACACGAACCTCACGTCACACTGATTCTTGCCCTACGTGCAGAACGTCGCTATCCTGAGGGAGTCCGCACGTCGTGCGCTCGTGTCGCCGGGTTCTCCAGGGCATTCACTCCAACTCTATTGGGGCGTCCGATCCTGGGTCGATCCTCACCTGCTCCCGATCCAGGGGAACGGGACAAGACCGTACCTAACCGACATCGGTGTGGTGGCGGACGTGCCGACCGTTCGACTTCCGTGAACTCGTACGGCAAATCCCAGCTCAGTGCACGAAGCTGATCTGCGGAACGAACCCTCGACCCTGCATTGAGTGGGCGAGGGAAGGAAAGGATCTCCGTGACAGATACGGACCTGATCGCTACACCAGCTTCCGACACCGCCGCGGCTTCCGCCGGAACCCGGTCCGGTGATTCTGCACAGTCCGCGCGTGGAGCCCGTCGTGGCACCGGCCTCGCGGGCATGGTGCTCGTCGAGTTGAGGGCGCTCGCTGCCGAACTCGGCATCAAGGGCACATCGGGAATGCGTAAGGGCGATCTCATCGCTGCGATCAAGGAAAAGCAGGGTGGCGGCACCGCGAGCGGCTCCGCAACCAAGACTGAGCCCGCCCCGGCCGACGCCGCACAGGCTCCCGCAGAAAATGTGGAAGCACCGAGCCGTCCCGCGCGTACTCGCCGACCCCGCACTGCCGCGGCGCCTCAGGGCGAACCCACCCAGGCCGCAGCGCCGGTGGAGAAGCCTGCAGTGGCAGAGAAGCCTGCGGCGGCAGAGAAGCCCGCGCCGGAAGCACCGCCGTCCGAGTCGGACGACGATGCACCTCGCCGTGGGCGTCAACGTCGCGGTCGTCGCGGTGCGGATCAGCAGGATCAGAACCAGAAGGGCGAGACACAGGCATCCGGCGACTCGCAGGCGCCCGACACCGAGCGTGGTGGCGAGTCCCGTGATCGGTCGAACGACCGCGGGAAGTCCCAGGACCGCACAGAACCCGAAGGTGGACGTCAGCGCGGCGAGCGCGGCCGTGACGATCGTAACCAGGGCGACCGTAACCAGGGCGAGCGGAATCAGGGACCGCGTCAGGACAATCGCGACAACCGCGGAGACGACGACGAAGAAGGCGGCCGCGGTCGCCGGGGCCGTCGTTTCCGGGAGCGTCGTCGTGGACGCGACCGCGGTGAGTCCGGCGGCGGAGACTCGCGCGAGCCCGAGATTCGGGAGGACGACGTCCTCCAGCCGGTCGCAGGCATCCTCGACGTGCTCGACAACTACGCGTTCGTGCGCACGTCCGGCTACCTCGCCGGTCAGAGCGACGTGTACGTGTCGATGAACATGGTGCGTAAGAACGGCCTGCGCCGTGGCGACGCCATCACCGGTGCGGTGCGTGTTCCGCGCGAGGGCGAGCAAGCAAATCAGCGCCAGAAGTTCAACCCCCTGGTGCGGCTCGACACCGTCAACGGCGGTGAGGTCGACGCAGCCAAGCGCCGCCCCGAGTTCAACAAGCTCACCCCGCTGTATCCGAACCAGCGACTGCGCCTCGAGACGCAGCAGAACATCCTCACCACGCGTGTGATCGACCTGGTCATGCCGATCGGTAAGGGGCAGCGCGCGCTCATCGTGTCGCCGCCCAAGGCCGGTAAGACCACTGTGTTGCAGGACATCGCCAACGCGATCGCCGTCAACAACCCCGAGTGCTACCTCATGGTGGTCCTGGTCGACGAGCGTCCCGAAGAGGTAACCGATATGCAGCGCTCGGTGAAGGGTGAGGTCATCGCCTCGACCTTCGACCGGCCGCCGTCAGACCACACCTCGGTTGCGGAGCTCGCGATCGAACGTGCGAAGCGCCTGGTCGAGACCGGCCGCGATGTCGTGGTCCTGCTCGACTCGATCACTCGCCTGGGTCGCGCGTACAACAACAGCTCGCCCGCGTCGGGACGAATCCTCTCCGGTGGTGTCGACTCGACCGCGCTGTACCCACCGAAGCGTTTCCTCGGTGCTGCACGCAACATCGAGAACGGTGGGTCGCTCACGATCATCGCGACCGCGATGGTCGAGACGGGATCAACGGGCGACACCGTGATCTTCGAGGAGTTCAAGGGTACCGGCAACGCCGAGCTCAAGCTCGATCGTAAGATCGCCGAGCGTCGTGTGTTCCCCGCGGTGGACGTCAATCCGTCGGGTACGCGTAAGGACGAGCTCCTCATGAGCCCCGACGAATTCGCGGTAGTGCACAAGCTGCGTCGTGTGCTGTCGGGTCTGGACTCACACCAGGCGATCGATCTGCTGATCGACCGGCTCAAGAAGTCCAAGACGAACATCGAGTTCCTCATGCAGGTCGCGAAGACTGCGCCGGGGGCACTGGAAGACTGACGTGGGGGCTCGGGGAATTTTTCCCGAGCCCATACGTTTGGCATAATCGAACAGCTCAGTCCGGTTCCGGTTCACGTCTTCGAATGGCGAAGGCGACCCGGCGACCATGAAAGGGACACCATGAAGTCAGGAATCCACCCCAACTACGTGGCGACCACCGTCGTCTGCGGTTGCGGTAACACGTTCGAGACCCGCAGCACCGCTGAGTCGGGTCGCATCAACGTCGAGGTGTGCTCCAACTGCCACCCGTTCTACACGGGCAAGCAGAAGATCCTCGACACCGGCGGACGCGTCGCACGCTTCGAGGCTCGCTACGGCAAGCGCACCCCGAAGAAGGCTGCGGCCGACAGCTAGCTGCACTGCCGACGCCCGGTTCTGTCTTCGTACAGGCCGGGCGTCGGCATTTTCATTTCCGGTCGGAGGATCGGATTCGTGCAGAACGATTCGTGCAGAACACAGCATTTTCACGACAAGAGCGGAGCGAACCCATGGCGGGGCAGACAAAGCCGTCGGCCATCGACGACATCCTGGCCGAACACGCGGGCCTGGAACAGCAGCTGTCCGACCCGTCCCTGCACGACGACCCGTCGGCCGCCCGCAAGGTGGGTAAGCGGTTCGCGGAGCTTGCACCGATCATGTCGACCTATACGAAGCTGGCAGCGGCCCGCGACGACCTCGAGGCCGCCCGGGAACTCGCCGCCGACGATTCATCGTTCGCCGCCGAGGTTCCGGATCTCGAGGAACGTGTCGCCGAGCTCGACAAGACACTCACCGATCTGCTCGCTCCCCGCGATCCCCACGACGGAGACGACGTGGTGCTCGAGGTCAAGTCCGGGGAAGGTGGTGAAGAATCCGCGCTGTTCGCGGGGGATCTCGCCCGCATGTACACCCGTTTCGCCGAGCGCGCCGGGTGGCGTGTCGAAGTTCTCGGAGCCACCTATTCCGATCTCGGGGGTTTCAAGGACGTGACGCTGTCGATCAAGTCCAAGTCCGACGTGCGCGACGGCGTGTGGTCGCGACTCAAGTTCGAAGGGGGCGTCCACCGAGTCCAGCGTGTCCCGGTGACGGAATCGCAGGGCCGTGTGCACACGTCCGCTGCCGGCGTGTTCATCTACCCCGAACCCGATGAGATCGAAGAAGTCCAGATCGACGAGACGGATTTGCGCATCGACGTCTACCGCTCCTCTGGTAAAGGCGGACAGGGCGTCAACACGACCGACTCCGCGGTCCGCATCACGCACCTGCCCACCGGCATCGTCGTCACCTGCCAGAACGAGCGCTCACAGCTGCAGAACAAGGCCCGCGCGATGCAGGTGCTCGCCGCGCGCCTGCAGGCGGCGGCAGAAGAGGCCGCGGACGCCGAAGCGTCGGCCGGTCGTGCCAGCCAGGTCCGTACCGTCGACCGCTCCGAGCGGATCCGCACCTACAACTTCCCGGAGAACCGCATCACGGATCACCGGATCGGGTTCAAGGCCCACAACCTCGACGCAGTGCTCGACGGTGAGATGAATGCGCTGCTCGATGCGTTGGGCACGGCAGACCGAGAGGCCCGGCTCGCAGCCGAATAACCACGAGGACCGGGCCTCGGAAGAGAGCCTCTACTGCTCGCCCTCGTCCTCGGGGATTTCGACTTCGCCTGGTACCTGAGCGAGGTCGATCCCCGGAAGCAGGAAGCACTGCTCACCCGCCGCGTTCTCGTGCATACCCCAGATCGCGGCGAGCACTGTTCCGGCCTCCGGCTCGGTCAGCGCAGCGGGTGCACCCCACAGTTCTGGCGTCGATTCGAGCGTGGTGTTGCCGGTTTCCCCGGTGCTCACGTTGATCCACGACACGGTTCCGCCGCCGACACTGTTCTCGTTGACGACATAGAGGACCTCATCCCCCTCGACCTGGTTGTTCTCGGTGTGCGTCAACGACTGGGTCTCTGCGATTCCGGCGGGGCACAGCACCGGAATCGGTTGGATGTCGATGGGTTCAGCCGCTGCGGTGCCGGCCCCTGCGAATGCGGCCGCACCGCCCATCGCGACCACTGCCGCGGCGCGGACAGCGCGTGATGTGTTCTTGCTCATGACACTCCTTTCGGTTTCCCCAACTTCCGGGACGTTAACGACGATGTGTGACGGATGTGGCGAAGTAGACCTATCCGTGTCGTGTTCGTGACCACATGGGACCCTGTACAGGTGAGTCGTCAACCCTTGCGCCTGGCCATCATCGAAGCCGTATCGGTGCTCGAGGAAGCGGGTGTGCCGAGCCCTCGCGCGGACGCGGAGTTGCTCGCCGCGCACCTGCTGGGGATCGAACGCACTCGCCTGGGTCTGGTGCCTCTCGTCGATCCCGCGATGGTCGATGCCTATCGGGCAATGATCGCGCAGCGGGCAAAACGGATCCCTCTTCAATACATCACCGGAACCTCGTCGATGGGCGCGATCGATCTTGCTGTCGGACCGGGTGTGTTCGTTCCGCGGCCGGAAACCGAGTTGCTTCTCGGGTGGGCACTGGCGTTTCTCGAACAGTACGGTCGTCGTCACCCCGTCGTGCTCGATCTGTGCACGGGATCCGGTGCGCTCGCTCTCGCGATCGCACATGCTCGTCCGGACGCGCTGGTGCACGCAGTCGAACTCGAGCCGAAGGCACTCGCGTGGGCACGCCGCAATGCGGAGGCCAGGGCACGGGAGGGCGACACACCCATTGTCCTGCATCAGGGTGACGTGACCGACCGGAGTCTGCTCGCGTCACTCGAGGGCATCGTCGACGTGGTCGTGTCCAACCCGCCGTACATCCCCGAGGGAGCAGAGCTCGACCCGGAGGTGATCGATCACGATCCGCATTCAGCTCTCTTCGGTGGGTCTGACGGACTCTCGGTGATCAAGCCGATGATCTCCAACGTCGCCCGGTGGCTGCGGATCGGGGGAGCCGTGGCAGTCGAACACGACGACACCAACGGCGGGCAGGTGGCAGCGATGCTCTCCCAGCGTCGCGTCTTCGGTGACGTGGCCGAGCATCCGGACCTGGCGGGGAGGCCGCGTTTCGTCGTTGCGCGGAGGGTTCCGACAGAACGGGAGGCGAGTCGAGTGCAGTCGGCGCCGGCCGAGTCCGACTGAACCCGCTCGGCGGAAGGGCCGATCTTCGGGTACGCCGACGTGAGTGGAAGGATGACAGTGTGAGCACTGTGTACGACTGCAACCAGCCGGATTCGCGTTCCGTAGGCCTGAATGCCGCCCGGGGTTCGCTCAAAGCGGGTCGTCTGGTCGTTGTCCCGACGGATACGCTGTACGGCCTTGCTGCGGATGCGTTCGACAGTTCCGCGGTTGCAGCGCTGCTGCGTGCGAAGGGGCGCGGTCGCGACATGCCGGTCCCCGTCCTTGTGGGATCGTGGACGACCATCGATGGGCTCGTCACCACGGTGCGTCCGGAGGCTCGTGAACTCATTCGGGCGTTCTGGCCGGGTGCATTGAGCCTCGTGGTGCACGCTGCGCCGTCTCTTGCATGGGATCTCGGTGATACGCGCGGAACGGTCATGCTCCGGATGCCGCTGCATCCCGTGATTCTCGAACTCCTCCGCGAGGTGGGTCCGCTTGCGGTCTCGAGTGCGAACGTCTCCGGGCAACCACCCGCGACGACGGCTGCCGAGGCACGGGAGCAGCTCGGCGAGTCCGTCTCCGTGTATCTGGACGGCGGGCCGGCCGAGCACGGGGTGGCCTCGACCATTGTCGATTTGACAGGTAGCCGGCCGCGCATCATTCGCGAAGGCGCCGTAGCCGCCGAAGCCCTTGCGGAGGTGCTCGGCGACGATGCCGAGCGTCTGCGTACCGGCGGGGAGTGACGGTGGAGGACAGGAGTTCGTGACTTCAGCCGACTCAGCGGCCGTGGTGCTCGCCCAATCGGGGCAGGGCGCCGGAGTGCCGATCCGAGAGTTGCTTCTCGTTCTCCTCACTGCGGCGGTGGTGACGTTCCTCTCCACGGGGCTCATCCGCATCCTCGCAACGAAGTTCGGAGCGGTCGCGAAGCCACGCGACCGCGACGTGCATGTGACGCCGACACCCCGGATGGGTGGTGTGGGTATCTACTTCGGCCTCGTCGTCGGAATACTGTTTGCGCAGCAACTTCCTGCGCTGACAAGGGGTTTCGAGTTCACTCCCGAGATGACCGCGACGCTGGTGGCCGCGACGATCATTGTTCTCGTCGGTATCATCGACGATCGATGGGGGCTCGACGCGCTCACCAAATTCGTCGGGCAGGTCACCGCTGCCGGGGTGCTCGTCGTGATGGGTGTGAGCTGGATCGTCATCTACAACCCGTTCGACGGCTCCACTCTTGTGCTCGATCAGCTGCAGGGCGGCCTCATCACGGTCGCGGTGGCCGCGGTGATGATCAACGCGATGAACTTCGTCGACGGACTCGACGGTCTCGCGGCCGGACTGGGCCTGATCGCTGCGGTGGCGATCTGCATTTTCTCCGTAGGCCTGTTGCTCGATCAGGGCGGCGACGTCTCTGCGTATCCGCCTGCGCTGATCGCCGCTGCGCTCGCAGGGGCCTGTCTCGGGTTCCTACCCCACAATTTCCAGCCCGCCCGGATCTTCATGGGCGACTCGGGATCGATGCTGATCGGGCTGATGCTCGCGGCTGTCTCGACCAGCGCGTCCGGGCGCATACCGCTCAGTGCCTACGGGTCCCGCGACCTGCTAGGTCTGCTGTCGCCGCTGATCCTGGTGGGAGCGGTGACGTTCATCCCGATTCTCGACCTGCTGCTCGCCATCGTCCGTCGCACTCGTGCGGGTGTGAGCCCGTTCAGCCCGGACAAGATGCATCTTCATCACCGTCTGCTGCAGATCGGTCACTCCCACCGCAGGGTCGTGCTGCTGCTGTACTTGTGGGTCGGCATCCTCGCGTTCGGCGCGGTGGGGTCTTCTCTGCTCGACCGAACGGCCGTCGTGCTCCTGATGGCCGGTGGGCTGGTGTTCGCGCTCGTGGTCACGGCGGTTCCGTCGTTGCGAACTCAACCGGACAAGCCGAGGACGGCGCGCAAGCGCAAGACCTGACCACTCGCCATGGTTCACGGATCGGATACCCTGGGGCACTGTGGACTCCTCGAACCCGACCCTGCCTGAACCGGGGGTCGCCCCTGTCGACTCGACCGCAGCACTCGAGCGTGCGGTCCGATACGGTTTGCTCGGTCTGCTCGTGCTCGCCGCCGTGGGCTCGATCGTCTCGGTCGTTGCCGCCGGCCTTCCCGGACTCTGGGGTGCCCTGCTCGGCGCCGCGATCGGGGGTGGGTTCATCCTCATCACCGCGGTGACCGTCTTGGTCACCGCGAAGCTTCCGTCCACAACCGCGACCGCGGTGCTTCTCGGTGGCTGGCTTCTGAAGATGGTGGTGGCCCTGATCGTGCTCGGGTTGCTCAATCCTCTCGATTTCTACAACCGCATTGCCTTGGTCGTAGTGATGGTCTGCGCTCTGATACTGGTGCTCGGTGCGGAAACCTGGGGAATCCTGAGCAGCAGGATGCTGTACGTGGAGCCGAACGCGCAGGCTCAGAGCCCTTCGAGTTCCTCGACGGAGGATCCGCGCTCGGCGAACGACTGATGAGGCGTTCGTCGCTGCAGGCGGACCCCATCTACACGTTGTCGTAGATGTGTTGATAAGGTTCGGATCAAGCGAGACACATCACGGTGTTACCGGCCGGTTCGGTTACTCTGAATTGTGTTTCGTAGGTGGAGGCAAGGCTTCCGCCGAGTCGACGAGAGTCGCCGACGCCGACAGTGAGTCCCCTCGGGTGCCAGCTGACGAATCCGCGAGTCGATCTCGTTGGACAGATTGATCGTCACGATCCGATCGAACCGCCATTGTCCGATCGAACCGCGGGTCTTCGCTGCCTGCGGACCGACTACGGGAGAGACCGCTGAGCGTCACAATTCTGGCCGAGGGGTATACACCGCCGACTCTCGCCGACTTCAACCCACCTGCCATTCTCTTCGGCGGCACTCCGTTCGAGATCGACCGACTGGTGATGCTCCGCCTCATCATGGTTGCCGTCCTGCTGGCATTCTTCGTACTCGCCTTGCGGAACCCGAGGTTCGTGCCGCGCGGTGTGCAGAACGTCGCGGAGTTCGCCATCGATTTCGTGCGCATCCACATTGCCGAAGAGATCCTCGGGAAGGCCCAAGGCAAGCGATTCCTGCCGGTCATCGCCACGATCTTCTTCACAGTCCTGGCGACCAACTTCTCGGCGATCCTGCCGTTCATGAACATCTCGTCCAACGGACGAATCGCCATGCCCATGGTGCTGGCGTTGTTCGCGTGGGTGACGTTCCTTTACGTCGGTATCAAGAAGTACGGGTTCCTCAAGTACTTCAAGAGCAGCATCATTGTGCCCAACGTGCCGCCGGCCTTGCACGTCCTACTCATCCCGATCGAGTTCATCTCGACGTTCATATTGCGTCCGTTCACGTTGATGGTCCGTCTCATGGCCAACATGTTGGCCGGACACATCCTGCTGGTGCTGTTCTTCGGTTCTGCCTGGTACTTCTTCTTCGAGGCAGGGAACTTCACCGCTGTCTTCGGTGTTGCCTCGGTTGCAGCGGCCATCGGCTTCACCTTCTTCGAACTGCTGGTCATCTTCCTGCAGGCCTACGTCTTCGCGCTGCTCACCGCCGTGTACATCGATACGTCACTGCACGCAGACTCGCACTAGGCACGACAATTCGACCGGCCGGGCCATCCCGGCTGTACCGAGAACTGAGCCTCGCACCGTCCTCTGGGCGAGGCCAACAGAAAGGGAAAAAATCACCATGAGCGTCGCGTACTTGGCTCAGGAAGCCCTCGAGACCACCACAACCGTGAGCGGCTACGGCGCCATCGGTTTCGGCCTCGCCGCGATCGGCCCCGGTATCGGCATCGGTATCCTCGTGGGCAAGGCGATGGAGAGCATGGTCCGTCAGCCTGAAATGGCCGGACAGGTCCGTACCACGATGTTCCTCGGTATCGCATTCACCGAGGCCCTCGCGCTGATCGGCCTTGTCGCCGGCTTCATTTTCTAAGACATCGACATGGCAGCAGCAACTATCGAACTCCTCGCAGCCGACGAGCAGAATCCGCTCATCCCTGCGGTATACGACATTGTTTGGTCGATCGTCGCCCTGGCTGTCGTCGCGTTCGTCTTCTGGAAGTTCATCCTCCCCATGGCGCAGCGGGTTCTCGACGAGCGCACGGAGAAGATCGAGGGTGGCCTGGCCCGCGCGGAAGCCGTGCAGAGCGAGGCCCGCGAAGCCCTCGATCAGTACCGTGCACAGCTCGCCGAGGCGCGTACCGAGGCAGCGAAGATCCGCGAGGAAGCACGCACACAGGGCCAGCAGATCATCGCCGATATGAAGATTCAGGCACAGGAGGAGAGCGACCGTATCGTCGCTACCGGTCACAACCAGCTGCAGGCCCAGCGCCAGCAGATCGTGGCCGAGCTCCGGAGCGATCTCGGTCGCAGCTCGGTGGATCTCGCCGAGAAGATCATCGGTGAGGCTCTCGCCGACGATGTCAAGCGTGCCGGCTCGATCGATCGGTTCCTCAACGAACTCGACTCCCTCAGCGCTGACTCTGCATCCGGAAAGTGAGCACAATGTACGCAGCAAGCCGTGAGGCACTCGCTCATACGCGATCCGCACTGCAGTCCGTTTTGGGCTCGGGTGCCGAGACTGCCGCTGCGGCTCAGGCCGGCTCGGAACTGCTCACGGTGGTCGAGGCGCTCGACAGCCAGCGAACCCTTCGCGGTGCGCTGGCCGACGCCTCGGCTCCCGTGGCGATTCGCGAGACGTTGGCCGAGCAGGTCTTCGGGAGCAAGGTTTCGACCCCAGCTCTCGCGACCGTGAAAGCCGCGGTGGGCCAGGACTGGTCGGCGCAATCCGACCTGACCAACTCGCTCGTACAGCTCGGTCGTGAGGCCCTGCTCAAGGCCGCAGCGAACCAGGGGCAGCTCGACACCGTCGAGGACGAACTCTTCCGGCTCGGTCGCATCGTTGCGGGCAACGGCGAACTCGAGCAGGTGCTCTCCGACCGGAGCACGCCGGTGGAGGCCAAGCGCGAGCTCCTTTCGAGACTGCTCCACGGCAAGTCGACGGCAATCACCTCGACCCTCGCGGTACATGCGGTGGGTCGCCTGAAAGCGTCCCCGGCCGACACGTTCGACGAGTTGTCGGCACTTGCCGCTACGCAGCGCGACCGGGCTGTGGCCCATGTGCGCAGCGCGGCCGCTCTCAACGAAGAGCAGTCGAGTCGGCTTGCCGCGACGCTGACGCGCGTCTACGGGAAGCCTGTGACGGTACACGTCGAGGTCGATCCCGAGCTTCTCAGTGGATTGGTCGTCCGGGTGGGCGACGAGGTCATCGACGGTACGGCGGCGGGGCGACTCGCAGCAGTGCGCAAGAGCCTCACGTAGTCCACTTCCGAACACACACATAGATCTTTTCGAAGACCAAGATACCGAGAGCAGGAAGAACATGGCGGAGCTGACGATCTCCTCCGACGAGATCCGTAGCGCGATTGACAACTACACCGAGAGCTACTCCCCGGAGGCCTCCCGCGAGGAGGTCGGCGTCGTCGTCGATACCAGTGACGGCATCGCGCACATCAGCGGTCTGCCGTCGGCGATGGCCAACGAACTGCTGGAGTTCCCCGGCGGAGTGCTGGGCGTGGCCCTCAACCTCGAGGCGACCGAAATCGGTGCCGTGGTCCTGGGTGACTTCCGGGGCATTGCGGAAGGCCAGGAAGTCAAGCGGACCGGCGACGTTCTGTCGGTGCCGGTGAGCGACAACTTCCTCGGCCGCGTCGTGAACCCGCTCGGTCAGCCGATCGACGGTCTCGGTGACATCGAAGCCGACGAGACCCGCGCCCTCGAGCTGCAGGCCGCGTCAGTGCTGGAGCGCCAGCCCGTCGAAGAGCCGCTGCAGACCGGCATCAAGGCCATCGACGCGATGACCCCGATCGGGCGGGGCCAGCGTCAGCTCGTCATCGGCGACCGCAAGACGGGCAAGACCGCCGTCTGCATCGACGCGATCCTGAACCAGAAGGCGAACTGGGAAACCGGCGACCCGAAGCAGCAGGTCCGCTGCATCTATGTCGCAATCGGTCAGAAGGGTTCGACCATCGCGGGTGTCAAGGCGGCCCTCGAGGAGAGCGGCGCGATGGAGTACACCACCATCGTTGCGGCTCCGGCTTCCGACTCCGCCGGATTCAAGTGGCTCGCCCCCTACACCGGCTCGGCTCTCGGTCAGCACTGGATGTACCAGGGCAAGCACGTCCTCGTCGTATTCGACGACCTCACCAAGCAGGCCGAGGCATACCGCGCCATCTCCCTGCTGCTCCGTCGCCCGCCGGGACGTGAGGCATACCCGGGCGACGTCTTCTACCTGCACTCGCGTTTGCTCGAGCGCTCCGCCAAGCTGTCCGACGAACTCGGCGGCGGTTCGCTGACGGCCTTGCCGATCATCGAGACCAAGGCCAACGACGTCTCGGCTTACATCCCGACCAACGTCATCTCCATCACCGACGGCCAGGTCTTCCTCGAGTCCGACCTCTTCAACAAGGGTGTCCGTCCGGCGATCAACGTCGGTATCTCGGTTTCCCGTGTCGGTGGTGCCGCACAGACCAAGGGCATGAAGAAGGTCTCCGGCTCGCTGCGTCTCGAGCTTGCACAGTTCCGTGAGCTCGAAGGCTTCGCGGCCTTCGCCTCCGACCTCGACGCTGCGTCCAAGGCGCAGCTCGAGCGCGGTCAGCGTCTGGTCGAGCTGCTCAAGCAGGACCAGTATTCACCGATCGCTGTCGAGGACCAGATCGTGTCGATCTACCTGGCCGGTGAAGGCGTCTTCGACTCCGTTCCCGTCGCCGACATCCGTCGCTTCGAGGCAGAGCTTCTCGAAGACCTGCACCGTAACGCTGCGGGCGCCTACGAGCAGATCGCCGGTGGCAAGGCACTGACCGACGAGTCCGCCGATGCCTTCAAGGCCGCGACCGACAAGTTCAAGGAGAGCTTCATCGCCTCCGACGGAAGTCGTGTCGTGAACGACCCCGAGGCCGAGGTTCTCGGAGCCGACGAGGTCGAGCAGGAGCAGGTCTCCATCAAACGCACCTCCGTTCGTAAGTGAGCGTGGAGACCATGACCCAGCGTCCAGTGAAGGGAGTGTGATCGACGAATGGCGAACTTGCGTGAGCTCCGCTCGCGGATCAAGTCGGTGAACTCGACCAAGAAGATCACCAAGGCGCAGGAACTGATCGCGACGTCGCGCATCACGAAGGCCCAGGCCCGAGTGGCAGCATCCAAGCCGTACGCCGAGGAAATCACCAAGGTCCTCTCGGAATTGGCAAGTGCGTCCACGTCGTTGGATCATCCCCTGCTCAACGAGCGCGAGAACCCGAAGCGTGCCGCAGTGCTGGTTGTGACCAGCGACCGCGGTATGGCAGGTGGGTACAACTCCAACGTCCTCAAGGAAGCGGAGGAGCTTCGCCGGCTGCTGATCAGCGAGGGCAAAGAGCCCGTGCTGTATGTGCTGGGTGGTAAAGGGCTGGCGTTCTACACGTTCCGCGAGCGCTCGGTCGCGGGTGCGTGGACCGGGTTCTCGCAGGAGCCCCGCTACACCGACGCTGCGAAGGCGAGCCGGCACCTGGTCGAGCTGTTCATGGCAGGTTCCGGTTCCGACGTTCCCGATCCCAATGGAGAAGGCACCATCGAGGGCGTCGACGAGCTCCACATCGTCTACACCCGGTTCGTGTCCATGCTGACCCAGACCCCCGAGGTGCGCCGCTTGGCGCCGCTCGAGGTCAGCGTCACCGTGGACGAAGTCCAACTCGGTGAGGATGCGCTCTCCGATAGTAGACTCGAAGCTACCGCTGGCCCCCAACCCGACTACGACTTCGAACCGGAAGCGTCGATGCTTCTCGCGGTGTTGCTGCCGAAGTACATCAACACACGCATCTATGCGTCGCTACTGGAGGCGGCTGCCTCGGAATCGGCCGCCCGTCGTACCGCGATGAAGGCCGCAACCGACAACGCTACGGAACTGGTGAACACCCTCAGCCGTCAGGCGAACCAGGCCCGCCAGGCCCAGATCACCCAGGAAATCAGCGAGATCGTCGGCGGTGCCGGTGCGCTCGCCTCGAGTGCAGGAAGTGACTGAACCACAATGACCGCAGCAGTTACCGACAACAACGCCGGTGCGGCGTCGGCCCTGGCCGGGCGCGTCGTCCGCGTCATCGGCGCCGTCGTCGACGTGGAATTCCCGCGTGGCGCCGTGCCCGAGCTGTTCAACGCCCTCCACGCCGAGGTCACTCTGGCGTCCGTGGCGAAGACCCTGACCCTTGAGGTCGCGCAGCACCTGGGTGACAACCTGGTCCGCACGATCTCCATGCAGCCGACCGACGGTCTGGTGCGCGGCGCCGCCGTCACCGACTCCGGTCGTCCGATTTCCGTGCCCGTCGGTGATGTCGTCAAGGGCCACGTCTTCAATGCACTGGGCGACTGCCTCGACACCCCGGGCCTCGGTCGTGACGGCGAGCAGTGGGGCATCCACCGCAAGCCCCCGGCCTTCGATCAGCTCGAGGGCAAGACCGAGATCCTCGAGACGGGCATCAAGGTCATCGACCTGCTGACCCCGTACGTCAAGGGCGGCAAGATCGGTCTGTTCGGTGGTGCCGGTGTCGGCAAGACCGTTCTCATCCAGGAGATGATCACCCGTATCGCGCGTGAGTTCTCCGGTACCTCGGTGTTCGCCGGTGTCGGTGAGCGCACCCGTGAGGGCACCGACCTCCACCTTGAGATGGAAGAGATGGGCGTCCTTCAGGACACCGCCCTTGTCTTCGGCCAGATGGACGAGCCGCCGGGAACGCGTATGCGCGTCGCCCTGTCCGCACTGACCATGGCGGAGTACTTCCGCGACGTTCAGGGCCAGGACGTCCTGCTGTTCATCGACAACATCTTCCGCTTCACCCAGGCAGGCTCCGAGGTGTCGACCCTTCTCGGTCGTATGCCTTCCGCCGTGGGCTACCAGCCGACGCTGGCGGACGAGATGGGCGAGCTCCAGGAGCGCATCACCTCGACGCGAGGCCGCTCGATCACCTCGCTGCAGGCGATCTACGTCCCCGCCGACGACTACACCGACCCGGCGCCCGCGACCACGTTCGCGCACCTCGATGCGACCACCGAACTCTCGCGTCCGATTTCGCAGATGGGTATCTACCCGGCTGTGGACCCGCTGACGTCGACCTCGCGCATCCTGGAGCCGGGCATCGTCGGTGCGGATCACTTCCGCGTCGCCAACGAGGTCAAGCGGATCCTGCAGAAGTACAAGGAACTGCAGGACATCATCGCCATTCTCGGCATGGACGAGCTCTCCGAAGAGGACAAGGTCACGGTCAACCGTGCACGTCGCCTTCAGAAGTTCCTCGGCCAGAACTTCATCGTCGCCGAGAAGTTCACCGGTCAGCCGGGCTCCGTCGTGCCGCTGGCCGACACCATCGAGGCGTTCGACCGCGTCTGCAAGGGCGAGTTCGATCACCTGCCCGAGCAGGCGTTCAACAGCTGCGGTGGACTCGACGACGTCGAGGCCGCAGCCAAGAAGATCGCCGGGAAGTAGGCCGCGATGGCTGAAATGACCGTGGACGTGGTCGCTGTCGAGGAGCGCCTGTGGTCCGGCACGGCGACGCTGGTCACCGCTCAGACCACCGAGGGCGAGATCGGCGTCATGGCCGGTCACGAACCGATTCTCGGCCAGCTCGTCGAGGGTGGCGTCGTGTCCGTCAAAACCGTGGACGGCGAGCGCATCGTCCTGGCGGTGCACGGCGGGTTCCTCTCGGTGACCGCCACGACCGTGACCGTGCTTGCAGAATCCGCAGATCTCGTGGACTCGATCGACGTAGAGTCCGCCAAGGCGGTTCTGGCCGAGAGTCAGGACGAAGCCGAGATCGCGGTGGCCAAGGGCCGCCTGCGGGCCGTCGAGCGCGCCTGAGCCGAGCAACAGGACAGCCGCGACGGAGCCGACGAGCAGTGTCAGTAGGAATGATCGTTCTCATCATCCTGGTGGTCCTGCTCGCGGCTTCGGTCGCGGCTTTTCTCTATAGATTCACCAAACTTCGCGGCGGTGGTACCGCCGCAATCGTGCGTGTCATGCCTCGTGCCGATGGTGCCGGTTGGAGGCATGGGATCATCCGCTACGGCGACAACACGCTCGTCTTCTACAAGCTGTCGAGCATCAAGCCCGGACCGGACTCACGGATGAGCCGTCAGGGAATAGATGTGCGATCGCGGCGCGCCCCCGAAGGGAGCGAGTCCGACATCATGACCGACGACATCGCGATACTCGGGATCGTCGACGACGGCAGTGCGTACGAGGTAGCGCTCGACAGCGGCGCACGCACGGCATTCCTGTCGTGGCTGGAGTCCAGGCCTGACGAGCGATCGCAGCGCCGCCGGCTCGGATGAACGAAACCGCTACGCGCCCGCTCCGGGCTTCCAGAGCACGTCGCCGTCGGGATTCGTGAGTCGACTGAGGATGAACAGTAGATCCGACAACCGGTTGAGGTACTTCGCCGGAAGAACGTTCGTGTCGTCGGGTGCGGCTTCGACGGCCGCCCAGGCAGAGCGTTCCGCGCGACGGGCAACGGTGCGTGCCGTATGCAAGAGCGCTGCAGCCGCAGTACCACCAGGCAGGATGAACGAATTGAGCGGCTCGAGCTCTTCGTTGAATTCGTCGCACCACCGTTCGAGCCGGTCGATGTACTCCTGTGTGATCCGCAGCGGCGGGTACTTCGGATTCTCGACGACCGGAGTGGACAGGTCTGCTCCTGCATCGAACAGATCATTCTGAATCTGTTGGATCACCGGGACGACACGGTCGGGAACCGACCCGAGCGCGAGCGCGACACCTAGCGCAGCATTCGTTTCGTCGCAGTCGGCATACGCGACCAGCCGAGCATCGTTCTTCGAGACCCTGGAAAAGTCGCTCAGGCCCGTCGTCCCGTCGTCGCCGGTGCGGGTATAGATCCTTGTGAGGTGGACAGCCATGGCCGTCACGGTACCGGCTCCGATGCACTCCGGGAGACCTGGTTACGCTGTGTCGTTGTGAGTGAACGCTTTCTTGTGACCGGCGGTAGCCGGCTGGTCGGTGACGTCTGTGTCGGCGGTGCCAAGAACAGTGTGCTCAAACTGATGGCTGCGGCTCTCCTCGCCGAGGGCACCAGCACGATCACGAACTGCCCGGACATCCTCGACGTTCCGTTGATGGCCGAGGTGTTGCGCGGCCTGGGCTGTGAGGTGGTGCTCGACGGCGACGAAGTGAGCATCACAACGCCCGCGCAACCCGAATACCATGCTGATTTCGCCGCGGTACGACAGTTCCGTGCCTCCGTGTGCGTCCTCGGCCCACTGGTTGCGCGTTGCAGGCGTGCGGTGGTCGCACTTCCCGGTGGTGACGCGATCGGTTCCCGTCCCCTCGACATGCACCAGACCGGGCTTCGTCTTCTGGGGGCGCACAGCTCGATCGAGCACGGATGCGTGGTTGCCGAGGCCGACGATCTACACGGCGCAGCGATTCGGTTGGCGTTTCCGTCCGTGGGTGCGACCGAGAACATCCTCATGGCGGCGGTGCTGGCCAGCGGGGAGACCACGATCGACAACGCGGCTCGTGAGCCCGAGATCGTGGACCTCTGCACCATGCTGGTGCAGATGGGTGCGCGCATCACCGGTGCGGGAAGCACCACCCTTCATATCGTGGGAGTGCCTTCGCTCGAACCTGCGAGGCATCGGTGCATCGGAGATCGCATCGTGGCAGCGACATGGGGGATCGCGGCCGTGATGACCCGAGGCGACATGACGGTCCGCGGAGTGAATCCGAAGCACATCGCATTGGTACTCGAGAAGCTCCGTGGTGCCGGCGCCGAGGTGACACCGCAGGCCGACGGATTCCACGTCGTCCAGCGGGGCAGGCCTCGCGCAGTCAACTTTGCAACTCTGCCGTACCCGGGGTTCCCGACCGACCTTCAACCGATGGCGATCGGACTTGCCGCTGTCGCCGATGGAACATCGATGATCACAGAGAATGTCTTCGAAGCCCGCTTCAGATTCGTCGAGGAAATGATCCGGCTCGGTGCCGACGCGCGCACCGACGGACACCACGCAGTGGTCCGCGGCGTCGAGGAGTTGTCGAGCGCACCGGTGTGGGCTTCCGACATCCGCGCGGGTGCGGGGCTGGTGCTCGCCGGTCTGTGTGCCGACGGGGTGACCGAAGTCCACGACGTCTACCACATCGATCGCGGATACCCGAGGTTCGTGGAGATCCTGACCGCACTCGGCGGAACCATCGAGCGCGTCGGCAGTGGCGACTTCGGTACCTGACGGTGAACTGCGCCTCCGTCGGCACCGCGACGGACTGTGCCTCCGGGGGATCTCCGGCTCTCGTCTCTTTGTATGCCCGATCATCGGCATCCTGTGCTGCAGGGCGTAATTCACCTACGTGTAGCTCCCTGACGGGTCTGCTGGAGAGCTGTGCTGCGCGTCACGAACTTCGATCTTGCCGACGCCGCACGTGTCTCAGTTCTGTGACCTGCAGAGATGCAGAGTGAAACGTCTTCTACCAGCGGGTTTGGTGGTCCGTTCACAGTCGCGTAACTTATTCCAGGTCAGAGCGACACGGACACCGACCCCGACCACACGGTCAGGGACAACGAGGTTGGACGCAGGCGCCTGAATGTTCACTGGCCGTCAACCTTCTGGTAAGGTTGGAGGCCGCACCGCTTCCTGAAGCGGTTGCAAGACCGAACAAGTAACCCCCGAGATGACGGACAATGATCCGCGATCGACGGTGTGTGCGTGTTCTTTGAGAACTCAACAGTGTGCCGATGAATGTCAGTGCCAAAATTGTTTTTTGGTGCGACCCCACACACAGTGTGTGTGGTGGTTGTGTGCTGATCCTCGCATTCTTCCGTCTGCGAGTGGTCAGTGTTTTTTGCTAGTTTGAGTTTGTATGCTAGTGATTTGGCTCGATGTCTTTGACTGATCAGCCCTTCGGGGTGTTGATTATGAGTCTTTTACGGAGAGTTTGATCCTGGCTCAGGACGAACGCTGGCGGC
>NZ_JBUYWC010000018.1:0-134144 GCF_055230935.1 Rhodococcus ruitaii
ATTCAGGCGCCTGCGTCCAACCTCGTTGTCCCTGACCGTGTGGTCGGGGTCGGTGTCCGTGTCGCTCTGACCTGGAATAAGTTACGCGAGGAGGAACCGGAACACCAAATCGCCAGGTCAACGAGGCGTTCCTGCCATCAGGGCACCCAGTATTTCTCCGCAAGGGCCTGCACGACGGCGTCATCGTCCCCTGCGGCGTCGAGCGCCATCAGATCGTGGTTCAGGTCCATGGTCCTGGGGTCGTCGCCTTCGGCGTCCCCGATGGGCCGGCCACCATCTTCGATGCGCTGCCGGAGGATCTTGTCCCGCACGCGCTCCTTCAACGACTCGCTCATACATCGAGCATGAGCCGTTGCACTGCAACTTGTCGAGAGATGCCGGAGCTCGTCGTAGAGATGCCGACGCCTCAGAATGCGGATCCTTGCTCAGCGATCATCGCGGTTGCGGAAGACGCGGATCGCCATCGGGAGCACGACTGCCAGTGCACCGAGAATCAGAATGAGAGAGAACAGTTCTATCAGCATGGTTCCCATGATCCACGTATATCCGGAGAAGTCCCGAGGACAACGAAGGGCCCGCCCCTTACGGGACGGGCCCTTCGTCTCTGAGCTGCCTGAGAGAATCGAACTCTCGACCTTTTCATTACGAGTGAAATGCTCTACCGACTGAGCTAAGGCAGCGCGCCTTGCGGCGACCGAAGTCTAGCCGAAACCCCCCCGCCCGGCGCAAACCGGCAGAGCAGTCACCGGAATGCTGTGCTCAGACGGGCGGCCATTGCGGCCAGCGCGAAGCGTGGCTTGACATTCTGCGCGAGCGCTTCGCGACAGTCGAGGATCGCTTCGATGCAGTCGAGTAGCCCTTCGGGCCTTGCTCGGGATGCGAGGTCGCGGGAACGGTCTGACATGTCGGGGTGGTTGGGTGTCGCAGCCGCACCCATCGAGTGAGCGAGCGCGTCCCGGTACAACCCGGCGAGGTCGATGAGGGCGCGGTCCATGATGTCGCGCTCTGTGCGGGTCTTGCGCGACTTCTGGCTGCGTTCGAGTTCCTTGAGTACTCCCGCCGAACCTCGCAGCGCACCGGCCGCGCCCTTACCCGTTCCGCCTGCACCGAGCGCGGTTTTGAGTTCCTCGGTTTCCCGCTCGTCCCGGTCTGTGCTGATCTCCTTCGCCTCGGTCTCCGCGCTCTTTCCGAGTTCTTCCGCGGCGGAATAGGTGGTGGCCGGTCTCAGTACAGCGCCGGCGACCTCGAGGGCGCGGGTGCGGTTGTCGCGAGCAGCCGGATCCGTGGCGAGACGTCGAGCACGGCCCACATGGCCACCACTGACCGATGCCGCCCACTGCGCGGCATCTGCCGCGATACCGTCGACGTCGCGAAGGACCTGGGCGATCGAGTCGACGCTCGGAGTGATGAGCCCGACGTGTCGGCATCGCGACCGCAGGGTCACCGAGATGTCCTCCGGGTCGACCGACGGCGCACACAGGAGAAACACCGTGCGCTGTGGCGGCTCCTCGACAACTTTGAGCAGCGCGTTCGCTGCGCCTTCGGTAAGGCGGTCGGCATCTTCGATGACCACAACCTGCCAGCGCCCGGTACTCGGCCGCCGTGCCGCGACCTGCACGATCTCGCGCATCGCCTTGACGCTGATCGTCAGTCCCTCGGGAACGACACGTCGGACATCGCCGTGAGTTCCTGCCATCGTCGTGGTGCATGCGTGGCAGCGACCGCACCCGGGGCTTGCGTCGTCGGTGCACTGCAGTGCCGCCGCGAAGCACAGGGCCGCCACGGACCGACCCGATCCGGGCGGGCCCGTGAACAGCCAGGAGTGCGTCATCGCGGAGCCTGAGACACCCGTGCGTGCGGCTACGGCTGCACCGACCAGGTCGGTCTCGACATCGCGCTGACCGACGAGACGATCGAAGACTCCGGGCATGGGACTCAGCGTAGCGACCGGCACCGACCACGTCGGCTCGGACAGCTCAGTCGGTCGTCTCCTCGGCTGCGGACTTCTTTGCGGGAGCCTTCTTCACGGCGGTCTTCTTGGCAGTGGTCTTCTTGGCAGTGGTCTTCTTCGCGGCAGTCTTCTTTGCCGGAGCCTTCTTCGCCGCCTTCTTGGTGGTCTTCTTCGCCGGCCCCCGGGCACGACGATCAGCCAACAGCTCGGATGCACGTTCGTCGGTGATCGTGCCGACCTCGTCGCCCTTACGCAGGCTCGCGTTCGTCTCTCCGTCGGTGACGTACGGACCGAATCGGCCGTCTTTGATCACCATCGGCTTCTCGCTGACTGGGTCTACGCCGAGTTCCCGCAACGGCGGAACAGCTGCCGCCTGACGTCCACGACGCTTCGGCTCCGCGTAGATCTTCAGGGCTTCATCGAGGGTGACCGTGAACAGCTGTTCCTCGGTCGCCAGCGACCGCGAATCCGTACCCTTTTTCAGATACGGGCCATAGCGACCGTTCTGAGCGGTGATTTCGTCGCCGGACTCCGGATCTACACCCACGACACGCGGCAGTGACAGCAACCGCAGGGCGTCGTCGAGGGTGACGGACGACAACTCCATCGTCTTGAGAAGGGATGCCGTGCGCGGCTTCGGGCCCGTCGCCTTCTTCGTCGCCTTCTTCGCCGGCGCCTTCTTGGCTGCCTTCTTCGCGGCCGTCTTCGTCGCGGTCTTCGTTGCGCCGCCGCTCAGCTCTTCGACCGGGACAGGAGTGACATCGGGTTCCGGTTCGGGTTCGGGTTTCGGCTCGGGCAGCAACTCGGTGACGTACGGACCGAAGCGCCCCTCGCGGGCCACGATCTCGTGTCCGGTCGCCGGGTCGACGCCGAGAACCCGCCCCTCCTGCGGGGTCGAGAAGAGCTTCTCCGCGTATTCGAGAGTCAGCTCGTCCGGCGGCAGATCCTCGGGCAGATTCGCGCGCTGCGAGACGAGGTCGCCGTCCGGGTTGTCCGGGTCGACGACCATTCGTTCGAGGTATGGGCCGAACCGGCCCACCCGCACGTGGATCTCGCGACCCTCCGCATCGTCGAACAACCGGATCGAGTTGATCTCGCGGGCATCGATGTCCTCGAGGTTCTGCCCGACCAGCTTCTTCAGACCGCCCTTGCGTGCGACCGAGTCCTCGTCGCCATGCTCGCCACCGAAGTAGAACCGGGACAGCCACGCGCTGCGCTGCTCTTGACCTGCGGCGATCTCGTCGAGATCGTCCTCCATACCCGCGGTGAAGTCGTAGTCGACCAGCTGAGCGAAATGAGCCTCGAGCAGGCCAATCACCGAGAACGCGACCCACGACGGCACCAGCGCACTGCCACGCTTGTAGACATAGCCGCGGTCGAGAATCGTCTTGATGATCGAGGCGTACGTGGACGGACGCCCGATACCCAACTCCTCGAGAGTCTTGATCAGGCTCGCTTCGGTGAACCGAGCGGGCGGATTGGTCGAGTGGCCGTCCGGATCGAGCTTC
This sequence comes from Rhodococcus ruitaii, assembly GCF_055230935.1. Taxonomy (NCBI): domain Bacteria; kingdom Bacillati; phylum Actinomycetota; class Actinomycetes; order Mycobacteriales; family Nocardiaceae; genus Rhodococcus; species Rhodococcus ruitaii. The sequence continues at coordinate 3,460 of NZ_JBUYWC010000018.1, forward strand.
GTTGCGGTGACCGCCGCGCCTTCACTGAGGTTGGGCAGCCGCGACTCCGCATCGTCGGACTGCCCGCCGGCCTCTTCATCGACGCTTTCGACATATGCCTTGAGGAAGCCCGCGAACGTGATCGTGCGGCCCGACGACGAGAAGGTGCACACCTCGCCGGTCCCAGCGGTGCCGGCGATGCGGAGCGTAAGGGTGGTTCCGCGGGCGTCGGCCATCTGCGACGCGACGGTCCGCTGCCAGATCAACTCGTACAGCTTGTACTCGTCCGCATCGAGCCGCGCGTGCAATTCGCCCGGCGTCGCGAAGACATCACCGGCCGGTCGGATGGCCTCGTGTGCTTCCTGCGCGTTCTTGACCTTGCGGGTGTACTGGCGGGGAGACGCATGCACGTACTCGGCACCGTACAGCTGCGTCGCCTGCGACCTTGCCGCCGCGATCGCCGACTCCGACAGTGTCGTCGAGTCGGTACGCATGTACGTGATGTAGCCGTTCTCGTACAACCGCTGGGCGATGCGCATCGTGCGCTCGGACCCGAACCGGAGCTTGCGGCCGGCCTCCTGCTGCAGCGTGGAGGTCATGAACGGTGCGTAGGGCTTGCGTGTGTACGGCTTGCTCTCGGCCGACGACACCGTCAGCGCGGCACCGGACAGCGCCTCGGCGAGGCTACGGGCGTACGCCTCGTCGAGCACGACGACACCGTCGGTCTTCAGAGCGCCATCAGGACCGAAGTCGCGACCTGCAGCGACGCGGGAACCGTCGACATTGACGAGGCGCGCACCGAACGAGCGGGGGCTCGCAGCGGCACCGGCGTCCATGGTCGCGGCGATGTCCCAGTACTCGGCGGATTTGAATGCCATGCGCTCACGTTCACGGCGCACGATGACACGAGTCGCGACCGACTGGACTCGGCCCGCCGATAGTCGCGGCATGACCTTCTTCCACAACACCGGGCTGACTTCGTAGCCGTACAGGCGATCGAGGATACGGCGAGTTTCCTGCGCGTCGACGAGGTCGTTGTCGAGCTCACGGGTGTTCTCGGCCGCAGCGCGGATCGCCGGTTCGGTGATCTCGTGGAAGACCATCCGGCGGACCGGAACCTTCGGCTTGAGTGTTTCGAGGAGATGCCACGCGATGGCTTCGCCCTCGCGGTCGGGGTCGGTGGCGAGGTAGAGCTCGTCGGCGTCCTTCAGGAGTGACTTGAGCTCGGTGACCTTCGACTTCTTTTCGGGGCTGACGACATACAGCGGCTCGAAGTCGTGATCGACATCGACACCCAACCGAGCCCACGACTCACCCTTGTGCTTGGCGGGGACGTCCGCTGCACCGCGTGGAAGATCGCGGATGTGTCCGACGGAGGCTTCGACCACATAGTTGCGCCCCAGGTAGGGCGCGATCTTCTTCGCCTTGGTCGGAGATTCGACGATGACGAGTCGGCGCGTTCCCGACGCGTTGTCCGACGTGCCTTTGTCCCGTGCTGCCACCGTGACGCCTGAACCTTCCCTTTTGCCGACATGTCTGTCTTTCGAAGACATGTATACCGACCTGTCTCCCCGACTCGGTCACACACAGGGTCGCACATACCCGGTAGATCGCTCGTCACATGTGGTGCCCTCCGTGCTCGTGACGTGGCCAGATCGCGCGGGCTTCGGAGTAGTCGGGAGGCGCTCCGAGGCCTTCGTCGAGCCTCGCGATGCGGCGCGGGCCCGACACTCTCAGCCCAGGTGGGGTGCAATGAGTACTGATCAAGGTGGGGGCGATTCCGGCCAGCATCAAAGCCTCGGAGAGTGCCACGTAGGTACCGGGCGCATCCGGGTCGAGCCCGAGGACATATCGCACCCCCTCGGCCTCCATCCTGCCCGCTGCCAGGAACCATGTCCTCAGCGCTCCGGCGTTCGGGACCCATCCGGCCGGGACACTCTTGGTTCCGCCCTGCGACCACGCGGTCGCGAGGGGGCCGAGATCCGGAACGTCGGCGGTGCGCACCCGGGGAGATCCGTCCGGCGCCGCATCGATTTCTGCGGTCAGGCCGGTGGCGGCGATCCGATCAGCGATCGCGAACGCGCGCCACCGCGCATCGACCGTCACCGAAATCTGCGCAGACCCGGCCGTGCGCGACACGATTTTCCCCTGTGCGGCGAGCAGTCCGCTCAGGTCGGACAGCTCAGGCGGCGCGGTATCGGCGCCGAAGAAGGACAGTTGACTCACTGCTACCTCCCCGTCCAGGACTATCTCCAGTTGTCTCACCCCGAAAAACCATCGTCCCCCATCGCCGGTGGCGACAGGGGACGATGGGATGAGGGCGATCACCCTCACAGGTGCTCGATGGAGCGCGTCGAATCAGACGGCGCGCACACCGGTGGCCTGCGGGCCCTTGGTGCCCTGTCCGACCTCGAACTCGACGCGCTGGTTCTCCTCGAGGGTGCGGAAACCGGAACCCTGGATCTCGGAGTAGTGAACGAACACGTCGGCAGAGCCGTCCTCCGGAGCGATGAAGCCGAAGCCCTTCTCCGCGTTGAACCACTTCACAGTGCCCTGTGCCATGCTTTTCCTTCTCTTTCTAACACCGGATTCGACGAGCCGCTGGGTACAGCGGCCGCCAGGTCCCGATTCCGACCGCTGTACCTTTCGAATCCCCCGTTGGAAGAGCTCAAGCACACCGCCCGCAACCATCGATCCTGCGAGCGTGCACTCTCTCAAGTCTACGAACACAGAAGCTGCGACCGCGTGCCAGTCAATCATGTTCCGGGCGGTCGCAACAGTAGGTTTGGCACAATCGCGCCAAAATTCTGATCTTGTAGCCCGCTCGGTACCATGACCGGCGGGTGGAGGTGTGAACCCATGGTACGCGGTGCAGACTCCACCCCGTGCCGAATTCGATCCAGCGGAGCCGACATGTGACCAGTTCATCAGGTATCGACACCGGCGGAAGCACTGCCCCGGGCTACGGGCAGGCCCTGCTCGATCGACTGCTCGCCGGCACACCATCGAACGAGCACCCGCTCACCCACACCGCCGAGCTTCCCGCCCGGAAGGCACGACACGCCCGCTGGCCGGGGTGGGCCGCCGGGTCCGTGGTCGACGCGCTCGGTGAGCACGGGGTGTCGGAGCCCTGGTCTCATCAGATCCACGCCGCCGACCTCGCGGCAGCAGGCACCAACGTCGTGGTGTCCACCGGCACGGCGTCGGGCAAATCCGTCGCCTACCAGCTTCCGGTACTCACCGCGCTGGTGTCCGATCCACAGGCCACCGCGCTGTACCTCTCCCCCACGAAGGCCCTCGGCGCAGACCAACTGCGCGCGGTGACGGAACTGACCCGGTCGATGCCCGACCTCTCGACGGCACATCCGTGCGCGTATGACGGCGACACTTCCACCGAGCTGCGCCGATGGGCACGTAGCCATTCTCGGTGGATCTTCACCAATCCCGACATGCTGCACCTGGGGATCCTGCCCCGCCACGCACGCTGGGCGCGCTTGTTGCGTCGACTGCGGTACGTCGTGATCGACGAGTGCCACTCGTACCGAGGCGTCTTCGGATCGCATGTCGCGTTGGTCATCAGGCGGTTGCGCCGGCTCGCGAACCATTACGGCGCCGACCCGGTGTTCATCCTGGCGTCCGCCACCACCGCCGATCCTGGAACCGCCGCGTCCCGGTTGATCGGGGCGCCGTGCGAGGAGGTGACCGAGGACGGTTCGCCACACGGTCCGTGCACGGTCGCTTTGTGGGAACCACCTCTGCTCCGGGAAGTCACCGGCGAGCACGGTGCGCCCGTACGACGCGCCGCCGGTACCGAGGCCGCTCGACTGTTGGCCGACCTCGTCGTCGAAGGCGCGCGCACCCTGGCATTCGTCCGTTCACGTCACGGCGCCGAACTCACCGCGATGGGGGCACGGCGGCTGCTCACCGAATCGGCGCCCGACCTGGCGGACCGTGTCGCGACCTATCGCGCCGGGTACCTCGCCGAGGACCGTCGCGACCTCGAAGCGGCCCTGTCCGACGGCCGGCTCCTCGGTGTCGCAAGCACGAACGCGCTCGAACTCGGGGTCGACATCGCAGGCCTCGACGCCGTCGTCGTCGCCGGATTCCCCGGGACGGTCGCGTCGTTCTGGCAGCAGGGTGGCCGGGCCGGGCGGCGGGGTCAAGGTTCGCTGGTCGTGCTCGTCGCACGCGACGACCCACTCGACACCTACCTCGTACACCACCCGGAGGCACTGCTCGGCAGGTCGGTCGAGGCGACCGTGACCGACCCCACCAATCCGTACGTACTCGGACCGCAACTGTTGTGTGCTGCGCTGGAGTTGCCACTCTCGCACCGGGAGGTCGACGGATTCGACGCGCAAGACCTGCTCACGGACCTGGCGACACAGGGGCTGATCCGTCGGCGCGCGCGCGGTTGGTTCGTCACACCGGACATCCACCCGCACTCCGAAGTCGACATCCGCGGCGGCGTCGGCAATCAGGTCGCGATCGTCGAGGCCGACACAGGCCGGATGCTCGGCACCGTCGAAGCAGGGCGTGCACCCGCGACCGTCCACCCCGGCGCGGTACACCTCCACCAGGGCGAGGCCTTCGTCGTCGACGAACTGCATCTCGACGACGGTGTCGCACTCGTCCACGCCGAGGACCCGGAGTGGTCGACGTCGGTGCGTGAGGTCACCGACATCCGGATCGTCGCGGTGGAGGACACCCACACATACGGGCCCGTGACCGTGCAGATGGCTGCAGTCGAGGTGACCGGGCAGGTGGTCGCCTATCTCCGGCGTCTCCCCACCGGCGAGGTGCTCGACCGGATCGAGTTGGACATGCCGGCTCATACCCTGCCCACCCGCGCCGTGCTGTACACCGTCACACCGGAACTGCTCGACCGGATCGGGTTGACACCCGAGCGGGTTCCGGGTGCCCTCCACGCCGCCGAGCACGCCGCCATCGGATTACTCCCCCTCGTCGCGACGTGCGATCGCGGCGATATCGGTGGCGTGTCCACCGACCTGCACGCCGACACGGGGCTGCCCACCGTGTTCGTCTACGACGGACATCCTGGCGGGGCGGGTTTCGCCGAACGCGGATTCTCACGGATCACCCAGTGGCTCGAGGCCACCCGCAATGCAGTGGAGGCATGCGAATGCCTCGACGGCTGCCCGTCGTGCGTGCACTCCCCCAAGTGCGGTAACGGTAACGATCCGCTCGACAAGGCCGGTGCCACAACACTGCTGACATCCGTACTGGACGCACTCACTACTCAACCGCCGCCCTCTGCGTGACCGGTCGCGTCGTCTTCGAGGGCAGGCCCTGCCCGGGCGATAGCCGATGCTTCCCTGTCGCCGAACAACGGCGATACCGCAGCGTACGTCTCCACCACCGCGTCCCACCCGTGTATCCGGCAACTGCGCACATTCACGTCCATACGGACGGCCATGGTCTGCGCGACAGCACATGCGTCGGCGATGCCCCGGTCGAGCGACGACGCGACAGCCAACGCCGCCAGGTCCGCCGCAGCCTGCAGTCGGTGACGGACCACCACCACCGCTCCGGCGTGCAGCACGGTCGCGGTGATCACGATGATCGCGGCCATGATGCAACACCCGAGGACGCTGGCACTGCCGCGCTCGTCGCGCAGATCGACACGAATCACGACACGTCCCCCGGCTCGGGGACAGCAACGGCGTCCGCCCTCAGGGTGATCATCGGGAGCAACGGTGCATCGACGCTCACGGTCGCGACAACGAGATCACCCTCCATGCCCACCTCGATGTGCGCCCCGGAGGGGGCGACCCGGGCAGCCACCTCGACCGCCCGGGCCTCGTCGCCGCGCGCCACGAGCCGCACCGCCTCACGCGCCGCGTCCTGACACCGAACCTGCTGTGAAACACACAGCACAGCACCGAGACACAGCATCAGAACGGTGATGAGCGAGGCAATCGCGAGCGCCGCCTCGACTGTCACGCCGCCCTCGTCGCCCGCAGCAACGCGACGAGCACGAGCACGAGCCCACCCCGTCACACCCCACCCCGTCACACCGAGGTATTGAGAGCGCGTTCGACGATACCGGTCAGCGCCGACACGATTCCGTCTCCGGTCACGACTGTGTACAGCACGGCGCCGAAGGCCGCCGCGGCAATGGTGCCGATGGCATACTCTGCTGTCGACATACCCTCGTCGTCTCCTGCCATCGCCAGGACACGGCGGGCGAGCGAGCGATCTTCTTCTACGGGTTCGGTGAACACGGTTTTCCCCTTTCTGTCGATGCGGACGGTCCGCGTCGACGTCACAACAGCCCTGACCCCAGGACACCCTTGGCCAGGCCGATCACCACCGGCACGATGCCCAAGCACACGAACGCCGGGAGAAAACACAGGCCGAGCGGACCGCTCACGAGTACACCGGCGCGTTCGATGTCGCCGGCGGCTTCGTCTTCGGCCTCCGCACGATGCCGCACGGCGAGCTCGGACACGATGTCGGACAGTGGCGCACCGGATCTGGCTGATCTCCGGGCTGCACGAGCGAAGTCTTCGAGGAGTGGGTCGCCATCGGCCGACCACGCGTCGGCCGGGTCGGCACCAAGTTTCAAGCGGTCTGCTCCTCGCCGGAGCGCCGAGGCAAGTGTGAGTGGTGCAGACTCCGCCACCACACCCGCCGCAGATGCTGCCGGCATCCCGGCCCGCAGACACGCCGCGAAGAGGTCGAACGCGGCGGCGATCGCATACGGATCCCACGCCGTGTCGGCCGCGGCATTCGGCACGGGGCCGGGCGATCCGTGCAGGGCGTGCAACCGAAGTGTTCCCGGGTCGGGCACGGCGACCAGCGCTGCGGCAAGACACAACGCCGGCAGCAACATCGACGTGGTCATCGGCCGACCCTGTCGGCGATGCGATCGGTCCACAGCAACCCTGCACACACGAGCACCGTGCCGAGCACCAACAGCACCGCACCGAGGCCACCACCGAGGAGCGTTGTCAGCGGCGACGCCCCCATGAGTTGCCCCAGTGCCACTCCGAGCACGGGGAGCGCGGCGAGGACCGTTGCGGTCGCACGGGCGCCGGCGAGACCGGCCTCGGTACGCGTCCGGATCCGCATTCGGGCGGCAAGATCGGAGCGGGCCGCCGACAACAGTTCCGCGAGCGCCAATCCGTGGCGGTCGGACACCGACCAGGCGTCGGCAACCCGACCGAGACTCTCACCGATTCCTTCTGAATCGAATTCTATTGCTGCACCGCGTAATCCGTCGGAAGCAGATCCGCCCAGCTGGGCCCGTGCCGCCGCGATCCGCAGTGAGTCCGAGGTCGGTCCGGTGGTTTCACGCGCAGCCGTGTCGCATGCATCGGCGGGATGTGCACCGACGTGCAGTTCCGCGATCACCATGTCGAGACCGGAGAGCAGCGTCCGCCGGTCGTTGTCGAGACGCGCAGCTCGTTGTCGACGACGAAACCGGAACGCGATCGTGGCCGACGCGACCGCCACAGCGATGGCAGCACCCATTCCCACCAGCAACGCCCCAGCCGAGGCGACGACCACCGCGCAGAGCACTCGATTCGGTCGCGGCAGCGTCGCCGGTGATGCGGGTGTGTGCCGTTCGAGCCGCCGACGCGCGTCGGCGCCAGGAGCAGCAAGGACGGCAGCGGCCACGCACAGGACAGATACGGTCACAAGCCCTCCCTCGACCGCAGGATCCGTTCGAGTCGTGCCGAGCCGGACGCGGCACCGCCCGGGTATGTCCACGCGGGAACCACAAGAACCCCCGCGACCGGGTCGCGGTCGACGACACCGATCTCGACGAGCCTTCTGGTGCCGTCGGGAGCACGGTGGACGTGCAGGACCACCTGGACCGCCGCGGCGAGCTGACTGTGCAGGGCCGCGCGATCGAGTCCACCGAGGGCTGCAAGCGCTTCGAGCCGGGCGGGTACCTCGTCGGGTGAATTCGCGTGCACGGTGCCGGCACCCCCGTCATGACCTGTGTTCAGCGCTGTCAGGAGGTCGACGACCTCGGCGCCTCGCACTTCACCGATGACGATCCGATCCGGCCGCATCCGCAACGCCTGACGCACGAGATCGCGAACGGTGACCTCCCCGACGCCCTCGACGTTCGGGGCTCGCGCGACGAGGCGCACCACGTGGGGGTGATCCGGCACGAGTTCGGCCGCGTCCTCGACGCACACGATCCGTTCCGAAGGGTCGACCGCGCCGAGGAGTGCCGCCAGGAGGGTCGTCTTACCCGCGCCGGTTCCGCCGACGACGAGGAAGGCGAGGCGCCCCGACACGATCCGGTCGAGCAACCGGTGGGCTTCGGGATGGACCGCGCCGCGCTCGACCAGCGCGTCGAGCCCTTGCGTCGCCGGTCTCAGCACGCGCAACGACAGGCATGTGCCGCCCTGTGCGACGGGGGCGAGCACTGCGTGCAGGCGGACACCGAACTCGCCGTGCCCGGGGAGGCGGCCGTCAACCCACATCTGCGCGTCGTCGAGTCGACGCCCGGCGAACAGTGCGAGACGCTGCGCAAGACGCCGGACGGCAGCCTCGTCCGGAAAGGTCACCGGTGTGAGCGTCAGGCCGCCGCCGCAGTCGACCCATACTCGGTCGGGAGCTGTGACCAGCACGTCGGTCACGGTGGGGTCGGCGAGCAACGCCTCGAGTGGGCCCGCCCCCGTGAGTTCGGTCTGGAGACGGCGCAGCGCGACGAGAAGATCGGTGTCGCCGAGTACGCCGCCCGCTTCGGCTCGCAGCGCGGTAGCGACGCGCGCGGGTGACAGATCACCCGGCTCGGCCGCGAGTCGATCACGGACCCGGTCGAGCAGTTCGGCGTCCAGGACCTCGTTCACGCGGCACCGCCCACTCCGGCATGAACGGACGAATCGAAGACTTCGAGTGCAGCAACGACGAGCGGCGACCGCTGCCGCAGTCGCAGACCCCCACGTTCGAGGGTCTCCGCAAGCCCCGGCTGAGGACGCATCGCCGCCAGCAACGGCAGTCCCACCACTGCAGCCACGTCGGTGGCGCGCAGCCCTCCGGGCGCCGGCCCACGCACCACGACTCCGGCGGTCGCGGCACGACCGGTGAGCCAGTCCGCCGTCCGCGCTGCAGACAACGCGCCACTCACCCGCGCCTGGGTGACGAGCACGGTGGTGTCGGCGGCAGCGATCGCCGCCTCGGCGACCTCGTCGAAGGTGCGGGCCACGTCGCAGACCACGACCGTGCCCGCACGCCGCGCCGCTTCGAGAACAGCGGTGAGCGGGGCAGCGCCGAGTCGCTCGGCACCCCGGTCACCGGCGAGGACCCCCACTCCGGACAGCCATTCGGGTACGGCGTCGCGCAAGGCCCGGGCAGAAACACTGCCCGAGTCGACGGTGAGGCCCGACCATCGGATTCCGGTGCGCTCTTCGAGGCCCGTGAGGGTGTCCAGTCCCGCACCGAAGGGGTCGGCATCGACGAGGAGGACGCCGCCCGGGGCACCTCGAACGGCGGCCGCCCACGCGAGCGCAGCAGCGAACACCGAGGCGCCTGCTCCGCCAGAACCACCGAGCACGGCGAGCACCGCACCTCCGCCCGCTTCGGGTTCGGCCGCTGCGCCGAGGACGGCCAGCAGTTCCACTTCGTCGTCGGGAAGACCCAGAACGTGTTCGGCGCCGACCGTGGCCGCGGCCTGCCACTCGTCCAGGCCGGGTGTGCCCGGACAGACCACCACGATTCCGGATCTGCGGGGGAGCGCAGTTGCGCAGGCGAGCGCTTCGTCGCGGTCGACCACGACCAGGACCGCATCCAGCCATGCGCGGCGCTGCGGGAGAGTGGCCGGTTCGGCGAGGTGCCGGTCTGCTGCCGCTGCGACACGGCGCAGGCTTGCGAGCAGGGTCGCATCGCCGATCAGTGCGAGAACGTCGTTCATGCCGCACAGCGTGCGCGTCCGGCGACCGTCGTGGAAGGCCGATTCGCCGGTATCGCCGAATCTGTGGACGAATCAGGCGCCTGTGGACAACTTCGGTGCGGCGGAGACAGGACGACCCTCGCCAGGGGGGGAGGAGGCGAGGGTCGTCAGCGTTCAGCCCCGGGGGGTCGGGCTGAACCCTGCCTGGATATCCAGGCTTACGCGATAGTACACCTACCAAACTCGATGTTTGCAAGTTCAAGCATCAGCGGCGCGTGACGCTCATCCGGACCCCGACGGTGGCACCGCGGGCCTTATGGTGGAGAACGTGACAGACGCGACCGCGGATCCCGCCGAGTCCGGTCGGATCGCCGCCTTCTTCGACCTCGACAAGACCGTGATCGCCAAGTCGAGCGTTCTCGCATTCACCCGTCCTTTCTTCGAGCACGGCCTGCTCGATCACCGCGCGGTGATTGCGAGCAGCTATGCGCAGATGCTCTTCGTGTTGTCCGCCGTCGACCAGGCGCGAGTCGACCGAATGCGCGAGCACATCGCACAGATGTGTAAGGGCTGGGATGTGGAACAGATCCGCTCGATCGTCAACGAGACCCTCGACGAGATCGTCACACCGCTGGTGTATGCGGAAGCCGAGGACCTGATCGCGGACCACCACGCACGAGGCCACGACGTGGTGATCGTTTCGGCGTCGGGCGAAGAGGTCGTCACACCCATAGCGCAGACACTCGGTGCCTCGCACAGCGCCGCGAGCCGGATGCGGATCGTCGACGGGCGGTACGCCGGGGAGCTCGAGTTCTACTGCTTCGGTGAGGCGAAGAGCACCGCCATCCGCGAGCTCGCCGTGCGCCACGGGTACGACCTGACACGCTGCTACGCCTACTCGGATTCGTCGACGGACGTGCCGATGCTGCGGGTGGTCGGCAAGCCGCGCGCAGTCAACCCCGACCGCGCACTGCGGCGTATCGCGAACGAAAACAACTGGCCCATATTGACTTTCACCCGGCCGGTACCGTTGTCGCGGCGCGTCCGGCCGTCAAAGAAAGGACTCCTGAGACTGGCCGCCGCGGGCGCCGCGGCGGTGTTGATCACCGGCGCCGCAGTCTACCTCGCCGGGCGCCGGCACGATCCCCGGCATCGACCCCGCCTCATCCAGTGATCGTGCTGAATCTTTCCGCACCGGGGGCTTGCCGACGCCGAAAGTACGGGGTACAAATGAGTTACGGAAGCACGGGAGGCCAAGAGCGAATCGGAAGAGAAGATTCGATCTCCCGCCCGCGGTTCCCAGCACGGACACCGAGTACCCACGCGGAGCCGATGCCACTATAAGGGCAGAAGCGTTGTGGGCCTGCGAGTTCCGAGTTATCGAAGGCAAGACCTCGCACCCGTTGCGAGGAGCGAACCGCCGACACCCGGATCATCGCCGAGGCCGTTGACACACAACCCACACCAGCACGCATGGTAACCCGGAAAGTCCGTGCTAGCGGGAGGCGCACCGATCACGATCGGAGTGCCCCCCGCTTTTGATTTCTCGGACGACCGATGCTGCACCGCCGAATGATGCTGTGCCGCAAGATCGCCCCGCTGCGAATTGCTCGAAGGACGTGGCGACAGCTCAGCTGCCGAATGCCTCGGCGATCGATGTCGCTTCGCGAGCCCCGGCCTCGAGCGCACCACAGCAGAAGATCACCCAGCCTCCGACGCCCACATCGGTGCCGCGACCGAAGCCTGCGATCCCGTCGCGATACGCCTGCCCTCGCCGCATCCACGTCACTTCGGGCACCCCGAGGTTGTGGGTGTCGAGCCCCGAAGCCACGCACACCAGTCGCGACGCCGCCCGCGCCACCAAACCATCGGCCACACCGAACGGGTTCAGGGAGCGAAGCTCGCCGTGCACCACGGCCGCAAGGATCGGGGCCGGAATCGAAGTTCCTCCTGTGACCAGTTGAGCGAGACCGTCGAGACGCTGCGCCACCCCAGGCTCCGCACGGGGCCGGCCCAACTTCTCGGGATCATCCACCTGATCGGCCGCGGCCAGCAGATGCAGGCGGGCCAGAGCCTGCAGCGGCGCACGGCGCCAGGTGGACACCTGATGTGCGAGCGCGTCACCGTCGAGGGACTGCGCAACCCGCAAGGCACCCGAGAGCACCGGGTCGCCTTTTTCTCCCGGAGGCGGAAGCTCCGTGGAACCCCCGTCGATCGCTGCCGATGCTCGCGCGGCCCGTACCGAGGCCTCCGCCGCGGTGCTGGGCCAGCCCCGACGGTTCGTACGATGACGATGGACCTCAGCGAGGGCGTCACGCGCGCGATCGGCGGCGTCGCGCACGCCGGGGAGATCGAGGAGGGGCTGAAGCGGATCGGTCACGATCCCGAACGGTACCTGCGAGCGCCGCGAACACCCTCCACCGGGCACACCGAGGGGTCACTCGTCGCTGGTGCCGACCGCCCGTCGCGCAGCAACGACCGATCAGCGCATGTGAGCAGGTTGCAGCACCGTGCAACGATGCGATCCGCATCACAGGTGACTACGCTCACTAGAGTCCGAACTGTTTTGCCACGACCCGGAAAGAGGCCACCGCACCATGACGAGCGCAGCCCAGGACCACGACCAGCAGGCGTTCCCGCCGAGTGCCGAGTTCGCCGCCACCGCCAACGCCGGTCCCGAGTTGCAGGCCGCCGCAGACGCCGACCGACTGGCGTTCTGGGACACCCAGGCCCGCCGACTCGATTGGGCCACGCCCTGGACGCAAGTGCTCGACTGGTCCGATGCGCCCGTCGCGAAATGGTTCGCCGGAGGCACCCTCAACGTGGCCTACAACTGTGTCGACCGCCACGTCGAAGCCGGCAACGGCGACCGTGTCGCCATCGCCTTCGAAGGCGAACCCGGCGATACCCGCTCCCTGACCTACAACGACCTGCTCGCCGAAGTCTCGAAGGCCGCGAACACCTTCACCGACCTCGGACTCGCCACCGGCGACCGCGTCGCGATCTACATGCCGATGATCCCCGAAGCGATCATCACGATGCTCGCGTGCGCCCGCCTCGGACTGACGCACTCGGTGGTCTTCGCCGGGTTCTCCGCCACCGCACTGCGCTCACGCATCGACGACGCCGAAGCCAAGCTCCTCGTCACAGTCGACGGGCAGTGGCGCCGCGGTCAAGCCGCGCCGCTCAAGACCGCCGCCGACGAGGCGGTCTCCGGAGCCGCCTCGATCGACAACGTACTCGTGGTCAAACGCACCGGCATCGACGTCGACTGGACCGAAGGCCGCGACCTCTGGTGGCATGAGACTGTCGAGAAGGCCTCCCCTGAACACACGCCCGAGGCGTTCGACGCCGAACATCCATTGTTCATCCTCTACACCTCCGGCACCACCGGGAAACCCAAGGGCATCATCCACACCTCCGGTGGTTACCTCACGCAGACGTCGTACACCCACCACTACGTGTTCGACCACAAACCCGGCAAGGACGTCTACTGGTGCACCGCCGACATCGGCTGGGTCACCGGACACTCCTACATCGTGTACGGGCCGCTCTCGAACGGTGCCACCCAGGTCGTCTACGAAGGCACCCCCAACTCCCCGAACGAGCACCGCCACTTCGAGATCATCGAGAAGTACGGGGTGTCGATCTACTACACCGCCCCCACCCTGATCCGCACCTTCATGAAATGGGGCCGCGAGATCCCCGACGCCCACGACCTGTCGTCGATCCGGCTGCTCGGCTCCGTCGGCGAGCCGATCAACCCCGAAGCGTGGCGCTGGTACCGCGAGGTCATCGGCGCAGGCAAGACTCCGATCGTCGATACCTGGTGGCAGACCGAGACCGGTGCGATCATGATTTCCCCGCTGCCCGGCATCACCGCGACGAAACCGGGCTCCGCGATGGCACCGCTGCCCGGTATCTCCGCGAAGATCGTCGACGACGATGCCAACCCGCTCGGCGCGGGCGGCAACGGCTATCTGGTGCTCGATCAGCCGTGGCCGGCGATGCTCCGCGGAATCTGGGGCGATCCCCTGCGCTACCGCGAGACCTACTGGTCCCGTTATGAAGAGCAGGGCTGGTACTTCGCGGGCGACGGCGCCAAGTACGACGAGGACGGCGCCCTGTGGGTTCTCGGACGCGTCGACGATGTCATGAACGTCTCCGGGCACCGCATCTCCACGTCCGAAGTCGAATCCGCTCTGGTCAGTCATTCCGCCATCGCGGAAGCCGCGGTGGTCGGCGCGGCCGACGACACTACCGGTCAGGGCATCGTCGCGTACGTGATCCTGCTCGAGCATGTCGAGAACACCGGCGATGCGCTCATCAAGGATCTGCGTGATCACGTCGCCGTCGAGATCTCCCCGATCGCGAAGCCGCGGCAGATCACCGTCGTTCCCGAGCTGCCCAAGACCCGTTCCGGCAAGATCATGCGACGTCTACTCCGTGACGTCGCGGAAGGTCGCGAACTCGGCGACACGTCCACCCTGGTCGACCCGGCGGTCTTCGACGCGATTCGGAAGAAGTAACCCGCTCGCCACAGCGCCCTCCCGGAAATCGCTCCGGGAGGGCGCTGCGGCGTCGGGGAGCGACCTACCGGAAGAAAACACCCACACGCCCACCGCCTTGCTTCGTCACTCGTCGCCCCCAGGTTGGGATCGGCGCTACTGTTACGGCGTGGGTGAGCCCACCGCAAGCAGAACGAACCAACCTGAAGGGGTCAACTAGTGAGCGTCACGAACGGGAACCGGCCGGGAGACGGGGCGCCGAGCAGCATCTCGGGAATCCCGCTGACGGAAGTACCCACGCCGACCTCGCGGGACGCCAGTATCGGCGACCTCGTCCGTGACGCGACCGCGCAGGTGTCCACGCTGTTCCGCGCCGAGGTCGAACTCGCGAAGGCAGAGGTCACAGGCGAGGTCAAGAAGGGTCTGCAGGGCAGCCTGTTCTTCATCCTCGCTCTCGCTGTTCTCATTTTCAGCTCGTTCTTCTTCTTTTTCTTCCTCGCTGAACTGCTCGACGTGTGGGTTGCCCGCTGGCTGGCGTTCCTGATCGTCTTCCTGCTGATGGTGGTCGTGACGGCAATCTTCGCGCTCATCGGTTACCTACGGGTCCGCAAGCTACGAGCGCCGAACAAGACCATCGACTCGCTCAAGCAGGCGAAGACGGTGCTGCCGCTGTCCAGCGACGACGTCGATGCACATCATCGCCCGCAGCATGCGGCCCGTTGACGCAGCCCGGACGATCGCCACATTGACCCCACCCGATCCGTCCACGGTCCGTTACGACGGACCGTGGACCCATCGCGACATCCACGCCAACGGCATCCGGCTGCACGCCGTCGAAGCCCACGCCACCACGCCCGGCGCGCCGTTGGTGGTGTTCATTCACGGTTTCGGTGATCTGTGGTGGTCGTGGCGCCATCAGCTCACCGCTGTCACCGACGCAGGATTTCGCGCGATCGCGATAGATCTGCGCGGCTACGGCGATACCGACAAGCCACCTCGTGGCTACGACGGCTGGACCCTTGCCGACGACGTCGCCGGACTGATCCGGGCACTAGGACACACCGAGGCGATTCTTGTCGGTCATGCCGACGGCGGTCTCGTGTGCTGGGCCACCGCGGTCCTGCACCCCCGGCTCGTCCGCGGGATCGCGGTCGTGGATTCCCCGCACCCGATTTCACTCCGCGATGCTGCCGTCCGGGACCGAGCGCAGCGCAAGGCCCTGCTGCCCACTTTCCTCGCATATCAGCTGCCGTGGCGACCGGAGCGACTCCTCGTGCGCGACGGCGGCGCCGAGATCGAACGTCTCGTCCGCCTCCGTTCAGGGAGCGACTGGCAGCGCAGCGCGGAGTTCCCCGATGTGATCGACCGCCTGCGTTCGGCGGTCCGGATCCCGGGAGTCGCGCACTGCAGCCTCGAATATCAGCGATGGGCGTTCCGCAGCCAGTGGCGGCCCGACGGCCGCCGGTTCATGAAGGCAATGGACGTCACCCTGACCGTTCCCGTCCTTCAGGTGCACGGCGCGCTCGATCCGTACGTGATGGCAGCGACCCTGCGGCGCTGTGTGCGACACGCACCCGGCCGGATCATGAAGTTCATCGACGGCGCAGGCCACTATCCCCACCAAGAGAAGCCGGATGACGTGACGGCCGCACTCCTGGACTTCGCCCGCACGCTCTAGATCGCTCAGACGATGCACGCGCCGGTTTCGACGGCGGCAACCATCGAATCGGCCATCGCGAGCTGACGGCTCACCTCGGATGCGGTGAGGGCGAAACCGGTGTCGGTGTCGTCGACGGCTGCACCGAACACCATTCCCAGAATCCGGCCCTGTGGATCCACGAGCGGTCCACCGGAGTTGCCCTGCTGGATCAGCCCACGAAGTGTGTAGACCTCACGTTCGACGGTGCCACTGCGGTAGATGTCCGGGCCCTGCAGATCCAAGGTCTCGCGGATCCTGGCTGCGCTGGCGGTGTACGGGCCTCCGCCCGGATACCCGAGGACGATGGCATCTTCGCCCGACTCCGCCGGGGTCTCGGAGAACGCGAGCGGCGTCGCGGTCAGGCCGGGGACCGCGAGGATCGCCACGTCGACAGCCGGGTCGAACAAGACGACCTCCGCGTCGAGTGCACGCCCGTCACTTTCGACAGTCACTGCTGCGGTTCCCGCGACCACGTGCGCATTCGTCATGACGCGTTCGGGGGACACCACGAACCCCGACCCCTCGAGGGCCTTCTGGCAGCTCGGGGCCACACCGTTGATACGTAGGACGCTCGACACCAACTGTGCCGGGATCGGTCCGTCGAGGAGTGCGCCGTTGGGAACGGGGACCTCTGCGATCGGCGTGCGACCGAACGGTCCGATCACCTCGGGCAGACCGGAGGTGTCGAGAAGCGCCGAGAATTCGTTGGGGATCGCCCGCATCCAGTCGGTTGCGAGAGTGTCGACGGTGCCGAGGATCTGTGAACCTCGTACCGCCGCGGATATCTGCGGTTGAGCTGCGGACGTCAACGGGATGGCCAGCAGCCACGCAGCGATGAGCACCGCGACGGATTGGAGCCCCGCGCCGATCACGCTGTCGACCGCGCGGGCGTTGGGGCTGTGCATGCTGCTGCGCGCGGCTCTGCCGAGCACCATGCCCGCAACCTCCCCGACCACCACCAGCACGATGATCAACACGATCCCCACCAGGATCCGTAGCCGTCCTTCGTCGACGTGGACGAGTACGTGCGGCGCGATGAGGATGCCTGCCACGGCCCCCAGCAACACCCCGAGGAAGGCAAGCGCAGACGCCACCGCACCCTGCCGCAGGCCGGACGACGCTGCGATGATCACGACGAGGACGATGACCAGGTCGATCCAATTCGATCCGGTCATGCGTCGATCACCCCCGATTCGAGTTCTGCTTGCACCACTGCCAGATCACGGATGTCCCGATGATCCCATTCGATCTCCCACCCCGACACCGCGAAGAGCCCGGCGAGTACACCTGCGGTGAATCCCCACACGAGCATGCCATCGACCTGGAATGCCGGGCCGCGATACCCCAGCCGGTGGGAAACCTGGAATCTGTTGTCGGGATCGAGCAGATCTCGAAGCGGTACCCGCGCGACCCGAGCTGCCTCCGCGGGGTCGACCACCCCGACCGGGCTGGGCTTCTCCCAGTACGCAATTACCGGGGTCACGTCGAACCCCGACGGCGGTATGAACAGTTCGGGCAGCACCGCCAGGGGGCGTACCCCGCCCGGGTCGAGTCCGGTCTCTTCCTGCGCCTCACGCAATGCGGTCGCGATGGGTCCGTCGTCCCCGGGGTCGGCAGCGCCCCCGGGAAACGCGACCTGTCCACTGTGCTGGCGCATGGTCGCGGCGCGCTGAGTGAGCAATACCTCGGCGTCGGCCGGCAGACCGCCGCGGGCGAGAGGGTCGGGCTCGAGCGAACCGCCGAACAACACGAGCACCGACGCCTGGCGTGGGGTAGTCCCGTGTGGAGCCCTGCGGGTCAGGACGGGATTGAGTTCGTGCGGATCGGTGGGCTCACCTGTGGCCACGCCTCGCAACCAATACGGCATCATGCGACAACCCCCAGATGTGTCTCTACTACCTCGGCCACTTCGTCGGCATTGCGGAAAGGTTGGGGCAACACCTTGGCGATCGAACCGTCGCCGCGCACGAGCACCGTGACGGGCAGGACGGCCGGTGCTGCCACCGCCGCCTGCACCCGTCCTGAACCGTCCTGCACACCGGGCAGACGGACGTCGTACCGAGCGAGGCGGTCCAGCGCATTCGCCTCGTTCGGATCGGTGTGCACCGTCACCACCGAGACCGCGTCCCCCGCGCGCAGGGCGTACTCCTCGAGCACGGGAAGCTCTTCTGCACACGGAGCGCACCACCATGCCCAGAGATTGACGACAGCGGGGCGCCCGGCAAGTCCGGCGGCGAGGTCGACGGGGGTGCCGTCACCGACGCACTCGAACACCAGTCCGGCGAATGGTCCGTCCGCAGATGCGCCCGTCGGCGCCGGGCACGGCGCCAGCTCCGCTGCGGCACGCAATGGGGCGAGCGCCTGCGCGTCGTCCTGGGGTCGACGGTCGACGGGTGCCGCGGAAGCGCCTGGGCCAGCGGTGGAACTCGGGCCTGGGGAACTCGGGCCTGGGGTGTCGCCGCCGCGGGGCCAGATAGCGACGATCAGCGCGATCACGACAACCAGTGTTGCCAGGCTCCAACGGCCTGCACTCGAAGGACGCACCGCCGTCACCGCCCGGCGAGCTCGAGCAGATACTCGGTCTCCGGTCCCTTCACGAGCCCCGCGGCGATCTGCGGGTCGGTGGGCCCGATCCCGTAGGAGGGGCAGTCCTTGGCGAGCACGCACACTCCGCACGCCGGCTTACGCGCGTGGCAGACCCTCCGTCCGTGGAAGATCACCCGATGGGACAGGAGAGTCCATTCTTTGCGCTCGATGAGCTCACCGACCACATGTTCGACCTTCACCGGGTCGGTTTCGTCGGTCCATTTCCAGCGGTTCACAAGTCGGCCGAAGTGGGTGTCCACCGTGATTCCCGGCACATCGAACGCGTTGCCGAGGATGACATTCGCCGTCTTCCGGCCGATGCCGGGGAGCGCGACGAGGTCTTTCATCCGGCCTGGAACCTCGCCGTCGAAGCGCTCGAGCAACGCCTGCCCGAGGCCGATGAGCGAATTCGTCTTGTTGCGGTAGAACCCGGTAGTGCGGATGTACTCCTCGAGCTCGGTGCGGTCGGCTTCGGCGTACGAGCGAGCGTCCGGATAGCGAGCGAAGAGCGCCGGGGTGACCTGGTTGACACGTACGTCAGTGCACTGTGCAGACAGAATCGTCGCGACCGCGAGTTCGAGGGGTGTGGTGAAATCGAGCTCACAATAGACATGCGGGAAAGCGTCGGCGAGGCGTCGGTTCATCCGTCGCGCGCGCCGGACCAGACCGAGTCGAGACTCGGGGCCCCGAGCACGGCGTGACCTGCGCGGGTTCCGTTCGGCAGCGCGAACGGGACTCGAATCGAGGCTCTCGGACGGGGTCGGTTGCACCTGAACCACTGTACGTAAGGTGTCGGACTCGATCCGGGGGCCGTGTCTGTTCTGAGATCTTGCCCGTGTTTACTTCCCGTCATGCAAGCTCTTGCTGTCGTACTTCTCCCGGTGCTGCTCATGCTGTTTGCACTCGCCATGGAAAGGGTCGAATCGCGATTGAGTCGATTGTCCGTTCGTCAGCAGGAGGTCGAGGAGTTCCTCGACCAGGCGGATCACAATGACGTCGACGCACTCGCCCGCGAAGGGTTCCCCGACGCGCTGGCGCGATTCAACCGCCGTCGGCGACGCAGCGACACCCCCGATCCCGTCGATACTCCGGAGCTCCTGGACACGAGCCGAGCGAGCTGACGTAGGTACCGGCCGGTAGCGTTCGCGGGCGGGATCCGACAGACACGGACCGATTCCGTGGTGTCGGTCACTCACACATGCAACAGGCACAGTAGACTTGGCGTCCGTACGCCGCAATGGTGGCCCTCGCCGGGATGCCTGGACGTGCACACCCACCAGCTGAAGAACAACAAGAAACATCCCAAAAGGAGCGCACGTGGACGAGGTCCTGGCCAGAGCAGGCATCTTCCAAGGAGTCGAGCCCTCTGCGGTTGCGGCGCTGATCAAGGAGCTGCAACCGGTCGATTTCCCGCGCGGCCACGTCATTTTCAACGAGGGCGAACCGGGCGACCGCCTCTACATCATCGTTTCCGGGAAGATCAAGCTCGGACGGCGCTCACCGGACGGCCGCGAGAACCTGCTGACGATCATGGGCCCCTCCGACATGTTCGGCGAATTGTCCATCTTCGATCCGGGGCCGCGCACGTCCACCGCCACCACGGTCACCGAGGTGCGTGCGGTGAGCATGGACCGTGAAGCGCTCAAGGCGTGGATCGATCAGCGTCCCGAGATCGCGGAGCAGCTCCTTCGCGTGCTCGCCCGTCGTCTGCGTCGCACCAACAACAGCCTCGCCGACCTGATCTTCACCGACGTTCCCGGTCGGGTTGCCAAAGCGCTGCTGCAGCTCGCGCAACGTTTCGGCACCCAGGAAGCGGGCGCACTCCGGGTGACTCACGATCTGACCCAGGAGGAGATCGCTCAGCTCGTCGGAGCCTCTCGCGAGACGGTCAACAAGGCGCTCGCCGACT
Source organism: Rhodococcus ruitaii (assembly GCF_055230935.1). Classification (NCBI taxonomy): domain Bacteria; kingdom Bacillati; phylum Actinomycetota; class Actinomycetes; order Mycobacteriales; family Nocardiaceae; genus Rhodococcus; species Rhodococcus ruitaii. Next base: position 24,015 of record NZ_JBUYWC010000018.1, read on the forward strand.
TCGCGCACCGCGGCTGGCTGCGCCTCGAAGGCAAGAGCGTACTGATCTCGGACTCCGAGCGTCTGGCACGTCGCGCCCGCTAGGACGATCGCGCACACCGCGAACGAGTGAGGCCGGGGCACCCGATGGTGCCCCGGCCTCACTCGTTCACTCCTACCTACCGGTCTACCTGCGCAGATACGCCAGCTGCACATTCACCGACTTCTCGGCCGCGCCCCACAGGGACTCGTCGACGTCGGCATACACGTGTTCGACGATCTGCCGTGCCGAGGTGTCGTGTCCGAGGGTGCGCAACGCGCTGCGGACCTGGTCGAGCCGGTCCTCCCGGTGCGCCAGGTACCCGCGAGCGATCGTCTCGAGGTCGGGTAGTTCCGCACCGTGCCCGGGCAGCACCGTGTACCCCGGGCCGAGTTCGATGTACGACCGCAACGAACCCAGATAGTCGCCGAGGTCGCCGTCGGTGTCGTCGAGCACGGTAGTTCCCCGCCCCAGGATCGTGTCGGCCGTGAGGACGCTGCGATCGTCGTCGAGAACGAACGACAGCGAATCGGCCGTGTGCCCCGGTGTGGCGAGAACCCGAACGCGCAATCCCGCAGCTTCGACGACATCACCGTCCGACAGCGCTGTACCGCCACCGTGCCGGTGTTCCGGCGTCACGGCATGAACCGGGCGCCCGGTGAGCTCCGCGAACCGCTCACCGCCTTCGGTGTGGTCGACGTGGCGATGGCTGATGAGGGTCATCGCGACCGGAACCTGGGCGATACGCGCGAGGTGCTCCTCGTCGAGCGGACCAGGGTCGATCACGATGCACTCGTCGTGCTCCGGTGCGCGCAGAATCCACGTGTTGGTGCCCTCGAGCGACATCACCGACGGATTCTCGGCGAGTAGCACCGCCACGTTCTCGGTGACCTGTCGCAGCTGCCCATAGGCCGGATGAACGAGTGCCATGATCAGTGCACCTCGACCATCAGCTCTACTTCGACGGCCGCAGCGAGCGGAAGTTCGGCGACACCGACGGCGGATCTGGCATGAGCACCGGCGTCACCGAAGATTTCACCCAGCAGTTCCGAAGCGCCGTTGACGACGCCGGGCTGTCCCGTGAATCCATCGGCCGAGGCCACGAATCCGACGACCTTGACGATGCGCACCACGTTGTCGATACCCACGAGGGCATCGACTGCGGCCAGCGCGTTGAGCGCCGAGACGCGGGCAGCGTTCTTGGCATCGTCGGCGGACACATCGGAGCCAACCTTGCCGACGTACGCCAGGGTGCCGTCGACCATGGGAAGCTGTCCCGAGGTGTAGACGGTGTTCCCGCTGCGTATCGCTGGCACATACGCGGCAACCGGCTTGGCGACCGGCGGCAGGGTGATCCCGAGCGCGGTGAGACGTGCGGTCCAGGTTTCGGCCATGGGATCAGCTCTTCGGGCGCTTGAGATACGCGACGTGCTGTTCGCCGGTGGGGCCCTGCAGAACCGTCACCAACTCCCACCCGTCGGAACCCCAGGTGTCGAGGATCTGCTTGGTCGCGTGTGTGAGCAGGGGCACGGTTGCGTACTCCCACGTAGTCGATTCACTCATGACATGACCCTATCCGGCGCCTTTCCCGCTTGACGACTTATAGGCTCGTCACCGTGGCGACACAGACATCTCATTCCGGCACATGGCCGACCAAGGCCGCGCGGGCACGACTGCACTTCGTGTCCGGCAAGGGGGGAACCGGAAAGTCCACGGTTGCGGCGGCACTGGCGCTTGCCCTCGCGTCGGGTGGCCGGAAGGTTCTGCTCGTCGAGACCGAGGGTAGGCAGGGAATCGCGCAACTGTTCGACGTGGCACCGCTGCCTCCGGTGGAGACGAAAATCGCAACCGCTGAGGGTGGCGGCGTAGTCACAGCCCTCGCGATCGATATCGAGGCGGCGTTCCTGGAATACCTCGACATGTTCTACAACCTCGGATTCGCGGGCCGCGCGATGCGCAAGATCGGCGCGATCGAGTTCGCGACGACGCTCGCCCCGGGGCTCCGCGATGTGATTCTCACCGGAAAGATCAAGGAGACGGTGGTACGCACCGACAAGTCCGGCGAGCGCCTCTACGACTCCATCGTGGTCGACGCTCCACCCACCGGTCGGATCGGCAGCTTCCTCGACGTGACGAAGGCAATGGCCGACCTCGCGAAGTCGGGACCGATCCGCTCACAGAGCGAGGGTGTCGTCCGGTTGCTGCATTCCGACGAGACTGTCGTGCATCTCGTCACGCTGCTCGAAGCACTGCCCGTGCAGGAGACGGCCGACGCCGTCGACGAACTCGAGGCAGCCGATACGAGGATGGGCACGGTGATCGTCAACAGGACCGAACCCGAGCACCTGCCGGACGCACTCGTCGACGATGTCGCCGACGGCCGGATCCCCGGCGAATCCATCCGGTCCGCATTCGAACGGGTCGGGCTGACGCTGTCGGACGACGATTTCGCCGGATTGCTCACGGAGACCATCGAGCATGCTTCGATCTTGCAGGCGCAGCAGGTCAGCGCAGCCCAACTCGACGACGTGAAAGTGGCACGGATGTCTCTACCACTGCTTCCGGACGGGGTCGATCTCGGCGGGCTCTACGAGCTCGCCGAGATTCTCATCGAGCAGGGCGTTCGATGACCGAGCGGACGGTGCGCACGGCGCCGGTGCTCGATGTCGCAAAGATCCTCCACGATCCGACGTCACGAGTGATCGTGTGCTGCGGGTCCGGGGGTGTCGGTAAGACGACGACGGCGGCATCGCTCGCGTTGCGTGCGGCGGAACAGGGGCGCAAGGTCGTGGTGCTCACGATCGATCCGGCGAGGCGACTGGCCCAGGCACTCGGTGTGCAGACCCTCGACAATTCGCCGCAGCGGGTGCCGCTCGAGGCCGGTGCGACAGGCGAACTGCACGCGATGATGCTGAACATGCGCCGCACGTTCGACGACATGGTGCTCGAGCATTCCGCACCGGAGAAGGCCCAGCAGATCCTCGACAACCCCTTCTATCAGACGGTTGCGTCGTCGTTCTCCGGCACTCAGGAGTACATGGCGATGGAGAAGCTCGGTCAGCTCGCCGCGAACGACGAGTGGGATCTCATCGTCGTCGACACCCCGCCGTCTCGGAACGCTCTCGACTTCCTCGACGCACCGCAGCGCCTCGGCGCCTTCCTCGACGGCCGGATGATCCGCATCTTCACCGCCCCTGGTCGCGGACTCGGCCGAATCGTCACGGGTGCGATGGGCTTGGCATTGAAGGCGGTGTCGACGATCGTGGGCAGCCAGATGCTCTCGGATGCGTCGGCGTTCGTGCAGTCGCTGGATTCGATGTTCGGTGGGTTCCGCGAACGCGCCAACCGCACCTACCAGCTTCTGCAGCAGCCGGGAACGCACTTCATGGTCGTGGCAGCCCCGGAACCGGACGCGCTGCGGGAGGCGTCGTTCTTCGTCGAGCGACTGAGCGGCGACAAGATGCCGCTCGCCGGTCTCGTGCTCAATCGAACGCACCCCACGTTGTCGTCGCTGCCGGCCGACCACGCGTTGACCTCGGCCGCTCTACTCGTAGAGCAGGGAGGCACGGATGCCCCTGCTGCAGAGGCAGTGCTCCGCATCCACGCGCATCGCGCGGTGACGGCGAAGCGAGAAGTCCGACTGCTCCGTGGATTCACCTCCGCGAATCCACGTGTGCCGGTCGTCGGTGTGCCGTCGTTGCCCTTCGAGGTGTCGGATCTCGAGGCACTGCGGGCCGTAGGCGACCAGTTGACCCGTCAGGGCTGAATGTTCCGGGTGGCACACACGACCTTCCCCGTCGTGCGTGCTCCGGCGTCGTCATACCAGCACGTCGTCACGCAGGCAGCTGTCTCACGGAGTCGCGGTCATACCGCGTTCTGGTGCTGACGCTGCGCCTCGAAGAAGTCCGACCAGGATTCCACCTCCGGATGCTGCTTGAGGAGAGCACGGCGCTGCCGTTCGGTCATCCCGCCCCACACGCCGAACTCGACGCGGTTGTCGAGCGCATCCGCGCCGCATTGCAGCATCACTGGGCAGTGTCGGCAGATCACCGCCGCCTTCCGCTGCGCTGCGCCACGGACGAACAACTGATCGGGGTCCACCTCTCGGCATCGAGCCTTCGATACCCAGGCGATGCGTGCTTCTTCTTCGTCGACGTCGAGCCTGGTCATGGGAGTAGTCAGGTGCATTCAGTTCCCCTTTCGGTCCGAACTCCGGTGTGCGGGGTTCCTGAAGACGCACAATTTTGCACTTAGCATGAAAAAACTTGTACGTCTTCACTGTCGAGGTGTTATCTGCATCACACTGCTGTCTCAATCTAGGTAAACTGATGCCCACGCGCAAGGCGAACGAAACCTTTTCTGGTACGCCTGTGCATAGCTGCACGTAGGACGGCGTTTCGCCGCCCTGGAATCGTCGGCAGCTCCGTTCGGCACGTAGGGTGTACCCGTGTCGATCCGAAGTACTGTGGCGAAACTTGCCGGTTGCACGGCCCTCGGCGGTGTCCTCGTGGCCGGAATGCTCTTCCCGGCTGCGGGCGGATTCGGATACGTGTCGAATCGCGCCGCAGACACAGTCGACAACAGTTCCGCAGAACTCGTCGAAGGGATCGTTCCCGCCGTCACGACGATGGTCGACTCCGCCGGCAACCCGATCGCATGGCTGTACGATCAGCGACGCTTCGAGGTACCCAGCGACCAGATCTCCAACGAGATGAAACTCGCAATCGTCTCCATCGAGGACAAGCGCTTCCCCGAACACCAGGGTGTGGACTGGCAAGGCACCATCCGTGCCTTCCTCACCAACACCAGCAGCGGCCAGGTCGAGCAGGGCGCGTCGACGATCGACCAGCAGTACGTGAAGAACTATCTGCTGCACGTCGTGGCGAAAACCGACGCGGAACGCCGCGCAGCGATCGAGACCACACCGGCCCGTAAGATCCGTGAGATCCGGATGGCACTGACCCTCGACGAGGAATTGTCGAAGGACGAGATCCTCACCCGCTACCTGAACCTGGTGCCGTTCGGCAACGGTTCGTTCGGTATCCAGGATGCCGCCCAGACCTACTTCGGGATCGACGCGAAAGACCTGAACGTCACACAATCCGCGATGCTCGCGGGCATGGTGCAGTCCAGCTCCGCCCTCAACCCGTACACGAACGAAGAGGGCGTGACCAACCGCCGCAACGTTGTGCTCGACACGATGATCGACAACATCCCCGAGCGGGCCGAGGAGATCCGGGCCGCAAAGGCCGAACCCCTCGGTGTCCTCCCTGAACCGAACACCCTGCCGCGCGGCTGCATCGAAGCGGGCGATCGCGGATTCTTCTGCGATTACGCACTCCAGTACCTCGCGAACTCAGGTCTGTCACGAGAGCAGATCGACAAGGGTGGCTATCTCATCCGCACCACGCTCGACCCCGAAGTGCAGAGTTCGACCAAAGCCGCGCTCGATCAGTACACGAGCCCCACCATCGACGACGTCGCAACGGTGATGAACGTCGTCGAACCGGGCCAGGATTCCCATCGCGTCCTCGCCATGGGGTCGAGCCGCACCTACGGCCTCGACGGCGACGCCTACGAAACAGTTCAGCCGCAGCCGTACTCGCTCGCCGGCCACGGCGCAGGCTCCATCTTCAAGGTCTTCACGGTCGCAGCGGCGATGGAGCAGGGCCTCGGCACAAGCGCAGTCCTCGACGTCCCCTCCCGCTACAACGCACAAGGCCTCGGCGACGGCGGCGCGCGCGGCTGCCCGGCCGGTTACTACTGCGTCGAGAACGCCGCGCCCTACCCGCCCGCACTGTCGGTGACCGATGCACTCGCACAGTCCCCGAACACCGCCTTCGTGAAGTTGATCGAGGCGACCGGCGTCGACGCCGTCGTCGACATGTCCGTTCGACTCGGCATGCGTTCCTACTCACAGCCCAACACCTCGGGCTTCGGTGAGCAATCGATGGCCGACATGCAGAAAGATCAGCACCTGGGCTCGTACACACTCGGCCCCACATGGATCAACAATCTCGAATTGTCGAATGTGGCAGCCACCCTCGCGTCGCACGGTAAGTGGTGCCCCCCGACTCCGATCGACGGTGTCTTCGATCGCGACGGCAAGCCGGTGCCGATCACGCAGCAGGCGTGCGAGCAGGTCGTCGAACCGGGTCTTGCCGACACCCTCGCCAACGCGATGAGCAAGGACACCGCGGGTGGAGGTACCGCGTCCGGAGCAGCGAGCAACACCGGCTGGAGTCTTCCCGTAGCCGCGAAGACCGGAACCACCGAGTCGCACATGTCGTCCGCGTTCATGGGCTTCACCAACCAGTACGCCGGGTCTGTCTACACCTACGGTGATTCCCCCACGCCCGGCCAGATCTGCGCCAACCCTGTGCGCCCCTGCTATGACGGCAACCTGTTCGGTGGCACCGCTCCCGCACACACCTGGTTCACAGCCATGACGCCGGTCGCCACCAAGTTCGGCTCGGTCGAGCTTCCGCCGATCGACCAGCGCTACGTTCGCGGCGCCGGCAACGCCCAGGTACCCGATGTCACCGGCCTGTCACGCGAGCGGGCCACTCAGCGCCTGCAGGACGCGGGATTCTCGGTGTCCGAGTCCACGATCAGCAGCGAAGAGCGAGCGGGCACCGTCACCGGTAGCTCCCCCGCAGGCTCCGCGGTTCCCGGCTCGGCGGTGACGATCTTCATCAGTGACGGTTCTGTACGCGTCGCACCCACCACGAGCGCGACGCCCGCGCGGCCGAGCGGCAGCGAGGTGCCGGACACCACCGTCCCGGCGGCCCCCGCCCCGGTCCCCGGTCGGCAGGAACCGGCCCAGACCGAGTCTGCACCGCCGGACGAAAGCGAGTCGGACAGCCCGGCCGCCACGACGACCCCGTCGCAACCGGACAACTGACGGCTAGAGACGCGACCGCACCGCCGCGGACAGGCGCTTGCCATCCGCCTTGCCCTCGGCGATCGCGGTCGCGACCTTCATGACCTGGCCCATGTTCTTCGGACCGGGGCGGGCACCGAGTTCGTCGGCGACCCTGCCGATGGCGGTGTCGACCACGTCGACGAGCTCCGCATCGGTCAGCGGAGTCGGCAGATACTCGTCGATGATGCGGGCCTCGGCATGCTCCTTGGCTGCAAGTTCGCCACGACCGTTCTCGGTGTAGACCTCGGCGGCCTCCCCCCGCTTCTTGGACTCCCGCGACAGAACCTTGATGACCTCGTCGTCGGTGAGCTCGCGTGCTTCCTTCCCCGAGACCTCCTCGGTCTGGATCGCAGCGAGCAACATCCGCAGTGTCGCCAAGCGCAGTTGGTCCTTGGCCTTCATCGCGGCAGTCATGTCTGTACGCAGGGTGGATTTGAGTGAGGAAGCTGTATCCGTCATACCCCAGAACCTACGCCGGGGCCATCGAAGCACGTGCGCAGACGGGCAGCGGCGGTACGCTGGAGAAGTGCCTGACCTTTCTTCCCTCACACGTGCCGCCGTGGGAACCGCCGGAGTTGCCGCCCTCGGCCTCGGTTACGCGACGCTGATCGAGCGCAACGCCTTCACACTCCGGGAGGTCACCGTCCCGGTCCTCGCGCCGGGCGCATCGACCCTCCGCGTGCTGCACATCAGCGACCTCCACATGATGCCGGGGCAGAAACGCAAGCAGAACTGGCTCAGGGAACTCGATCGACTCGAACCCGATCTGGTGATCAACACAGGAGACAACCTGTCCCATCCGAAATCGGTTCCCGCGGTCGTCCAGTCACTCAGCGGCCTTCTGGCCCGGCCCGGTCTCTTCGTGTTCGGCAGCAACGACTACTTCGCGCCGGTCCTGAAGAACCCACTCGCCTACTTCGACAAGGACCACGACCGCGTATATGGTCCGCCCCTGCCCTGGGGAGATCTCCGTGCAGCGTTCAACGAACGTGGCTGGCAGGACATGACCCACGTCCGACGCGACGTCGAGGTCGGTGGCGTGCGCATCTCGGTGGCCGGTGTCGACGATCCGCATCTCGAACGCGACCGCTACGAGACCATCGCCGGGACGGCCGACAAGTCCGCAGACCTCCGCCTGGGGCTGACCCACTCCCCCGAGCCGCGAGTGCTCGACCGTTTCGCCGACGACGGGTACGACCTCGTACTCGCCGGCCACACCCATGGCGGGCAGCTGTGCCTGCCGTTCTTCGGTGCTCTGGTGACCAACTGCGGCATCGACCGGTCGCGGGTGAAGGGCCCGTCCCGGTGGGGAGCACATATGCAGCTGCACGTGTCGGCAGGAATGGGCACCTCCCCGTTCGCCCCTGCACGCTTCTGCTGCCGCCCGGAAGCCACCCTCCTGACCTTGGTTCCGGCGCCGCGCGACGAATCCCGGAGCGCTACCGGCAGCGCTGCGGAAAGCGCCGAGTCTCGTCACTGACGAGTCTGGCACTTGTCTCTAACCCTCGGGAACTTGTCACCGACCAGGCGATTTAATCTTCACACGGGTCGTGCGGTAGGCTAGCCGAGGTTCATCACGGGGTGTGGCGCAGCTTGGTAGCGCGCTTCGTTCGGGACGAAGAGGTCGTGGGTTCGAATCCCGCCACCCCGACTCGTGAAACAGCCGATCAGGGCGCATTCTCCCGCGGGAGAATGCGCCCTGATCGTATGCACCGGCCGGTCGGTCGACCTCACGCCCCGACGTACTCCGCAAGATGCTCACCGGTGAGCGTCGACCGCGCGGCGACGAGATCCGACGGCGTCCCCTCGAAGACGATGCTGCCGCCGTCGTGGCCCGCACCGGGACCGAGATCGATGATCCAGTCGGCGTGCGCCATGACCGCTTGATGATGTTCGATGACGATGACGGATTTGCCGGAGTCGACGAGTCGATCGAGTAGACCGAGCAGGTTTTCGACGTCGGCGAGATGGAGGCCGGTGGTGGGCTCGTCGAGGATGTAGATCTCGCCCTTCTCCCCCATGTGAGTGGCCAGCTTCAAGCGCTGCCGTTCGCCGCCGGAGAGCGTGGTGAGCGGCTGCCCGACCTTGATGTAGCCGAGTCCGACGTCCACCAGCCGATCCAGGATCTTGTGGGCCGCCGGGATCTTCGCGTCTGCAGATCCGAAGAACTCCTCGGCTTCGGCCACAGACATCCGCAGGACCTCGCTGATGTCTTTGCCACCGAACGTGTAGTCGAGCACCTCGGCCAGGAAACGCTTGCCGTCACACACCTCGCAGGGTGTCGCGACTCCGGCCATCATCGCCAGATCGGAGTAGACGACGCCTGCGCCGTTGCAGTTGGGACACGCGCCTTCCGAATTCGCGCTGAACAACGCCGGCTTGACGCCGTTGGCTTTCGCGAAGGCCTTGCGGATCGGGTCGAGCATACCCGTGTACGTCGCGGGATTGCTGCGCCGCGATCCTTTGATCGCCCCCTGATCGATGGTGATCACCCCATCGCGGCCGGACACCGATCCACCGATGAGCGAGCTTTTCCCCGACCCCGCGACACCGGTCAGCACCACCAGCACTCCGAGGGGGATGTCGACGTCGACGTTGCGGAGATTGTTGGTGTCGGCGCCGCGTACTTCCAGTGCGCCGGCACCGTGGCGCACCGACGATTTCAGCGAGGCACGATCGTCGAGGTGTTTGCCGGTGAGGGTGTCGCTCGTCCGCAGGCCGGCGAAGGTGCCCTCGAACATCACCTCGCCGCCGTCGGTGCCGGCACGTGGACCGAGATCGACAACATGGTCGGCTATTTCCATGACCTCGGGTTTGTGTTCGACGACGAGCACGGTGTTGCCTTTGTCTCGTAGTTGCAGCAGGAGGTCGTTCATCCGCGCTATGTCGTGCGGATGGAGCCCGATCGTCGGTTCGTCGAAGACGTAGGTGACGTCGGTGAGCGACGACCCGAGATGACGGATCAGCTTGGTCCGCTGTGCCTCACCACCGGAGAGCGTCCCCGCCGGGCGTTCGAGCGACAGGTATCCCAGACCGATGTCGACGAACGACTCGAGATTCTGCCGCAGGTTGTCGAGCAGAGGCCCCAACGAGGGTTCGTCGAGATCTCGAACCCACTCGGCAAGGTCGCTGATCTGCATCGAGCACACGTCGGCGATGCTCAGTCCCTTGATCTTCGACGACCGCGCTGCCTCGGTGAGGCGCGTGCCGGCGCACTCGGGGCAGGTCGAGAAGGTGATCGCGCGGTCCACGAACGCCCGGATGTGCGGCTGCATCGCTTCACGATCCTTGGACAGGAAGGACTTCTGGATCTTCGGGATCAATCCTTCGAAGGTCACGTTGACCCCCTCGACCTTGATCCTGGTCGGTTCCTTGTAGAGCAGGTCGTTCAGCTGCTTCTTCGTGAACTTGGCGATCGGCTTGTCCGGATCGAAGAAGCCACAGCCTCGATAGATCCGTCCGTACCAGCCGTCCATGCTGTAGCCCGGGATGGTCAGCGCACCTTCGTTGAGCGACTTGGTCTCGTCGTACAGTGCGGTCAGATCGAAGTCGGATACTGATCCTCGGCCTTCGCAGCGCAGGCACATCCCACCGGTGATCGTGAACGAGCGGCGTTCCTTCACCGTCCGTCCACCACGCTCCATCGACACCGCGCCGGCACCGCTGATCGAGGCGACGTTGAATGAGAAGGCTTGGGGAGAACCGATGTGCGGCTCACCCATCCGGCTGAAGAGGATACGGAGCATGGCGTTCGCGTCGGTTGCGGTGCCCACGGTGGAGCGCGGGTTGGCGCCCATGCGCTCCTGGTCGACGAGGATCGCCGTCGTCAGTCCGTCGAGCACATCCACATCAGGCCGGGCCATGCTCGGCATGAACCCCTGCACGAACGCACTGTAGGTCTCGTTGATCAGCCGCTGCGACTCCGCGGCGATCGTGCCGAACACCAGGGAGCTCTTGCCGGATCCGGAGACACCGGTGAACACCGTCAGCCGCCGCTTCGGGATCTCGATGCTGACATCGCGGAGGTTGTTCACTCGCGCACCGTGGACGAGGATCCTGTCGTGACTATCAGCCGCGTTCGGTTCACGCGACCGGGTGTTCGCCCTGGCGGACGGCGTCATCGGGTGTCTCCGTTTCTCTCTGTCCGGACCTCGTTCCGGAGGCCGGCGGTAATCGACCTGTTCGACTGTGCCATGCGGTTACTGCAGCGTCAGTCGGATCAGCGGGTATTCACGATCGGACTTGCTCTGATACTTGGCGATTCGCGGCTGTTCGGCCGACAGGCGCTGCCAGGCCTGTCCACGCTCGGCGCCGCGGAGTTCGCGTGCTGTCGCGGAGACGGGTTCGCGGCCCGGAAGCTCCACCGACACACCTTCCGGATGCGTCATCAGGTTGGCGTGCCAGTCGGGATTCACGCTGCCACCGCCCGATGCGATGACGAGAACGGCATCGTCGCCGTCATCCAACCGCATCAGCGGTGTTTCACGCCTTTGTCCGCTCCGGCGGCCGATCGTGTGCAGGATCAGCATGTCCATACCCATCGCCCTGCCTTTGCCGCGGCGGATCTTCCGCATCATTCGTGCGTTGGCTGTCCGCTGGAACCAGCGTGAGAGCGTCCCCGGTGTGCCGGGTGGTCGCGTGCGGTTGGTACCCGATTCGTCATCCTGTCCCATCTCGACCTCCACTCGAAGTTGAATACTTTTGCTGCTCAGCTAGTTTGATTGATCCGAATCAGGTTGCCCGCGGGGTCACGGAAGGCGCAGTCGCGTACGCCGTAATCCTGATCCATCGGTTCCTGGAGCACCTCGGCCCCACTGGCCTCGAGACGCGCGAACAGCCCGTCGAGGTCGTCGGTGGCGAGGGTGACCGCACCGTAGTTACCCTTCGCCATCAGTTCGAGGATCGTGTTCCGCTCATCGTCGCTGATGGTGGGGTCTGCTGCGGGCGGGTTCAGAACGATCGAGGTTTCGGGGTGGTTGGGAGGTCCGACCGTGATCCACCGCATGTTCTCGTAGCCGACGTCCTTGCGGACCTCGAACCCGAGCGTGTCGCGGTAGAACGCCAGGGACGCTTCCGGATCGGTGTGCGGGAGGAAGGTGTAATGAATGGTGATGTCCATGGCCGTAACGCTAGCGACGGCCGGACACCTGCGCTTCTCGATTCCTGACCGGTCTCGTGATCTGCTTCGCGACGCACGCCGGGATGCCTTCCGTCCCGTATTCGGCCTTGTCCTTGTAGACGCTCGGCGGCATGCCGACCAGTTCGGTGAACCGCGTGCTGAAGGTCCCCAGCGACGAGCAGCCCACTTCGAAGCACACATCGGTGACGCTGAGATCACCACGGCGAAGGAGCGTCATCGCACGTTCGATCCGGCGGGTCATCAGGTACGAGTAGGGCGATTCGCCGTACGCCTTCTTGAACTGGCGACTCAGGTGCCCCGCCGACACACCCACCCCGCGCGCGAGTGCGTCCACATCGAGAGGCCGGGCGTACTCCCGATCCATGCGGTCGCGGACACGACGTAAGAGCGTGAGGTCTCGGAGACGCTGAACATCGTCGTTCGCCACGTGCGCGATCGTCCTCGGTCGCCGTGACGTTGTCCAGCGGTGACCGAATATCCCCGACTCCCTGTGACGGCTACATTCGGGGCAGGTTCAGCTCGACCTCCGCTCGATGAGCTCCACCGGGAGTCGCAAGGACTCCACCTCGTGCCCCCGCGCGAGTTCGAGCACACTGCGCACCGCAGCAGCCCCGATCTCGTGCGCGGGCGAGCGGACCGTCGTCAGCGGGACGGGCAGCTGTTCGGCAATGGGAATGTCGTTGTACCCCACAAGCGCGAGATCGTCGGGGATGGTCAACCCGAGGTCACGCGCGACCCCGAGGACACCGATCGCGATCATGTCGCTGACTGCGAAGATCGCGCGGGGGCGATCCGAGCGGGTCAACAGCACGCGCGCGGCCTCCACACCCCCTGCCACGTCGAAGTTCGATCGCACGATCCGGTCGGGACGCGGCGGGAGCGAGGCACGCTCGAGCGTGTCGACGAAGCCGTCGAGACGGTCGCGCGCCGTGCTCGCATGCTCGAGTCCCGCGATGACCGCAATGTCCGAGTACCCGCGGTCGAGGAGATGCTGCGCAGCAAGGTGCCCGCCTCGATAGTCGTCACCGACCACGAAGGGCAGTCCCGCATCCGCATGCCTGGTGACACACAGCAATGGAAGCGGCCCGAGCGCGAGCGACTCGACGAAGGGGCCGCCGGGGATATGCAGGCTGCTGAGTAGCAGGCCGTCGACCTGCCGCCCGACGAGCAAGGAGATGGCGCGACGCTGCGCGTCGAGATCGTCGGGAGGACTGGACAGTAGCACCGAATATCCGGCACGCTCGGCCGCTTCCTCTATACCCTGGTAAGTCGTGGCGACGACACCGTCGGTGAGTCTGGGCATCACGACGCCGAGCGTGGTGGTCTTACGAGTGCGCAGGCTGGCTGCCCACAAGTTCGGGCGGTACCCCAACTCCTCCGCCACTTCACGTACGCGGAGCGCGGAGTTCGACCATCCGTCGACCGGCTCGGGCTGGCGGAGCACCCGCGATGCCGTCGACACGTGCACGCCGGCGCGCTCGGCGATCTCCTTGAGAGTCGGCGCGCGATCGGATCGGGCCATTCAGGTTCTCCTGCTCTGTCGCATCGATGTCGACGTAGGGTTGACGACTCCCAACGCTCGCTCTAGCATAGATGATGCAAACGTTCTCGCAATCGTTCTTACATACGATTGCACGAACGATTCCCTCCACCACGGACCGCCACCCACGACCTTGGAGAACCGCATGTCGAACCCCCAGCCCCTGACACAGATCTTCGCTCTCGACGCACTGCTGGAACCGGAAGAGATCGCAATTCGCGACACCGTCCGCAAGTTCTCGAACGACCGCATCCGCCCGCACGTCGCCCAGTGGTTCGAAGATGCGAAACTCCCTGCCCGCGACCTCGCGAAGGAACTGGGCACGCTCGGCGTCCTCGGCATGCACCTCGACGGGTACGGTTGCGCCGGCATGAGCGCGACCGCATACGGTCTGGCATGCCTCGAACTCGAGGCAGTCGACTCGGGAATCCGCAGCCTGGTTTCCGTCCAGGGCTCCCTGGCAATGTTCTCCATTCATCATTGGGGCAGCGAGGAGCAGAAGCAGGAATGGCTACCTCGGATGGCCTCCGGCGAGGCGATCGGCTGCTTCGGCCTCACCGAACCCGATTTCGGATCCAACCCCGCCGGGATGCGCACCAACGCGAAGCGCGACGGCGACGACTGGATCCTCAACGGCACCAAGATGTGGATCACCAACGGCTCGATCGCCGATGTCGCCGTGGTGTGGGCGCAGACCGATCTCGACGAAGGCCCCAAGGGCATCCGCGGCTTCGTGGTTCCCACGGACACCCCCGGCTTCTCCGCTCCCGAGATCCACGCCAAGATGTCGCTGCGCGCCTCGGTGACCTCCGAACTCGTTCTCGACGATGTGCGGCTGCCGTCCTCCGCGATGATGCCGATCGCGAAGGGCTTGCGTGGCCCGCTGACGGCTCTCGGCGAAGCCCGCTACGGCATCGCTTTCGGTGCGATCGGTGCCGCGCGCGATTGCCTCGAGACCGCCATCGACTACGCGCGGTCGCGGATCGTGTTCGACAAGCCGCTCGCGTCGTTCCAGCTGACTCAGGCCAAGATTGCCGATATGGCGCTCGAGGTGGGCAAGGGGCACCTGCTCGCCTACAACCTCGGCCGCATCAAGGACCGCGGAGAAATCACTCCCGAGCAGGTCAGTACAGGCAAGCTCAACAATGTCCGCGAGGCGATCGCGATCGCGCGTGAGTGCCGGACGATCCTCGGCGCCAATGGCATCACCCTCGAGTACCCGGTCATCAGGCATGCCAACAACCTCGAATCGGTGCTGACCTACGAGGGCACCTCCGAAATGCATCAGCTGACGATCGGCAAGGCGCTGACGGGTGAGGCGGCGTTCCGGTGACCGCCACGACGGGTGGCGCCCTGGGCGGTCTGGTGATCGCCGATTTCGGCCGCGTCCTCGCCGGCCCATACGCCACGATGATGCTCGCCGATCTCGGAGCCGAGGTGATCAAGGTCGAACGCCCGGGTGTCGGTGACGACACCCGCAGCTGGGGACCGCCGTGGGTTGGCGACGAATCGTCGTACTTCCTCGGCGTCAACCGGAACAAGCGGTCGGAGGCGATCGACCTGTCCGACCTCGAGGGTCTGGGGCAGGCTCGGGAGCTCGTGGCGCGCGCCGATGTCATGGTCGAGAATTTCCTGCCGGGCACAATGGATCGTCTCGGCCTCGGGTACGAACGCGTGCGTGAGATCAATCCCGACATCGTGTACTGCTCCATCACCGGATTCGGTGGACACAACAATCTGCCGGGCTATGACCTGCTGGTTCAGGCGGTCGGCGGACTGATGAGCATCACGGGCCCCGATGCCGACACTCCCACCAAGGTCGGTGTGGCAGTCGTCGACGTCATCACCGGAATGCACGCGGCAGTGGGCATACTTGCGGCGTTACGGCACCGAGACCGCACCGGTGAGGGGCAGCGCGTCGAGGTCAATCTCCTGTCATCGCTACTGTCCGCGCTGGCAAACCAGTCCTCGGGTTACGTGGCTGCGGGTGTCGTCCCTACAGCGATGGGGAACAAGCACCCCAGCATCGCGCCCTACGAACTGTTCACCACCGCCGACCGTCCATTGGTGCTCGCCGTCGGCAACGACCGTCAGTTCGCGTCGTTGTGCACCGTGCTCGGACTCGACGAACTCCCCTCCGACGAGCGATTCGCCACAAATGCGGCGCGTG
Organism: Rhodococcus ruitaii; assembly: GCF_055230935.1. NCBI lineage: Bacteria > Bacillati > Actinomycetota > Actinomycetes > Mycobacteriales > Nocardiaceae > Rhodococcus > Rhodococcus ruitaii. The sequence continues at coordinate 39,808 of NZ_JBUYWC010000018.1, forward strand.
TCACCAATCGTGGGGTGCTCGTGAAGGCGATCAATGAGGCCCTGGCCTCCGAGACTGCCGATGCGTGGTTCGATGCGCTGACTGCGGAAAAAGTTCCTTGCGGCCCGCTCAACAACCTCGCCGATGCGGTCGGTCTGGCCGAACGGCTCGGTCTCACACCTGTTGTCGAGATCGAGGACGAACGACGGGAGAGGCCGCTGCGCCAGATCGCCAACCCGATTCGTCTCAGCGCCACACCCGCGACCTACCGGTCTGCGCCGCCCCGGCTGGGCGAACGGTAGGAATGCGGTAGACCTCACAAAACACACTGTTCACATCCGATGGCAAAGTGGACGGTGCAACACGCACCGACACGAAGGGCCACCATGGCGTTCTGGGATCAACTCAAGGCCAAGACCACCGAGCTGAGCGCGCAGCTCAAGACCAAGACGGATCAATTCAAGAACAAGGAGTTTGCGAACGCCAGTATGGCGATGTGCGCGCTGATCGCCGCCGCCGATGGCAGCATCGACCCGGCCGAACGGCAGAAGACCGCGGCGCTGATCATGAGCAACGACCTTCTGTCGGTGTTCCCGAAGGACGAGCTCCGCGAGAAGTTCGATTGGTATTGCAGCAAGCTCGAGTCCGATTACGACTTCGGCAAGGTCGAAGCCACCGCCACGATCGCGAAGTTGAAGTCGAAGCAGGATCAGGCCCGCGCGGTCATTCAGATCGGCATCATCATCGGTGGCGCCGACGGCCACTTCGACGACGATGAAAAGGCCGCGGTGCGTGGCGCCGCACATGCGGTCGGGATCAACCCGGCAGAGTTCGACCTCTGAGTTCGACACAACCGAGGGGAGCTGCGCACTCGTGTCGAGTGCACAGCTCCCCTCCGTCGCCTCCTACCCGATCGGACGGATCCAGGGACCGGTGATGGCGAGAGTCAGTCCCGGCGTCTGGATGTTGACGAACAGCGTCCGACCATCAGCACTGAAGGCGGGGCCGCAGAACTCACTGTCGTTCAGCTCGTTTCGCGCCAGCGAGTACGGTGCACCGCTGGGCGTGACGCCGATGAGGTGACTGATTCCGTCACCGTCCTCGGCAAGCACGAGCCCGCCGTGCGGTGACACGGTGATGTTGTCGGGTCCGTCGTAGTTGCCGTTGTCGACCGATGGATCCGGATTGACGCCGAACAAGACCTTCAGCTCGACGGTCTCGGATGCGGGGTCGTAGAACCACACCTGCCCGTCGTGCTCTGCCACACTTCCGTCATCGAAACGGGCGTAGCTCGCTACGAAGTACGCGCCGCCGTGACCCCACCACGCACCTTCGAGCTTGCGGCTCCGCGTGACCTCGCCGTCCCCGAACTGATCACGAATGGGTTCGTCGTTCGCGTTCCGGTCGGGGACATCGACCCACTGCACGGCGTATCGCGTTCCCGGCTCAGTGGCCTGCGACAGGTCGGCCACGAAGGCACCGTCCTGGAAACAGCGCAGTGCCTGGAGACCGCCGGCGGTGTCCCCTCCGTCGGACTGCGCCAGTTCACGCAAGGCGCCGTGCCTGCCGACGAAGCCCTGTGGCGGTACCCACCGGAAGAACAGTCCGTTGGGCTCGTCGGCATCCTCGGTGAGGTAGATCGCGCTCGTGCCGGGATCTACAGCGACAGCTTCGTGTTCGAATCGGCCGAGGAATTTCAACGGCACCGGGCTGGTGGCGAAATTCGCCTCCTGGCTCGCGGGGTCGACCTCGAACACGTAGCCGTGGTCGAGGGTGAGCCCGTTGTCGCCGGCGCGGTCGTCGGTCTCTTCGCAGGTCAGCCACGTACCCCACGGGGTGATGCCGCCCGCGCAATTGTCGACCGTGCCGGCGAGGCTGACGTACTGGCTTTCGCTCCGACCGTTCGATCCTATGAGGATCGTGGTGGTACCGCCGCGTGCGCCCGGGTCGTAGGTCAGGCCGTCGACAACGGGGACGGCGAAGGGCTCCTTGTCCGCGTCGTCGCCGACCTCGTGGTTCGACACGACCGTGGCACCATTGCCCCGGGCGAACACACCGAGCGCGTCGGGACTGCTCGGGATCGGGTTGCCGTCGTCGAGCAGTGTTTCCCCCGACTTCGCGAGCACGGTGTACGAGAAGCCGATCGGAAGCGCCAGCAGCCCGTTGGGATCGGGAATGAGCGGTCCGTATCCGATCGCTCCGGGGGCCGCTGCCGCGATGCCCGGTCGCACGAGAGCGTCGAGACTTCCAGCAAACGCGATGCCGACACCCGCGAGTGCGGTGCGACCGAGGAAACCTCGGCGATTCAGCGCGGAACCATTGACTGCGGAACTCATTTTCCGATACCTCCACAAGGGTCGAATATGTTACCCACGGGACGGTAGGGATCGCGTTACCCGCGTCGATGGAGGTTCTGCGTCATTCCGATGAACTGCGGCCGAATTCACGGTGCAGAGCACGTGGCATTCGCCGACCGGGAGGAGCGGTGCGGGCCTCGGGTGAGTCTGCCGTCCGCCGTCCGGCGTCCGGTCGGTCTGGCGAGGAATCCGTGTCAGGGATTCGGCACTCAGAATGACAGGCCGGAGGCCTCGAGTACCCCGAAGACGTAGTCCGGGACCCCGTCGATGGACCAGAGGGCGAACCCGAACGCCGCCAGAGTCATCGCCGGCCCGAGAAACACGACCTCGAACGGACCACCCGCACGTATCGCGATTGCTCGGGGCAATTTGAATTCCCACCACCGCTTTCCTTGCCACGGCACAAAGGGCGCAAGGAACGGGATCCCCTCCTTGGTGATGGCGTCGCCGATGCAGTGGGTCACGCACCCGAGAGCGACAGCGACCCCCAGGCCGGTCGAGCCCACGTCCCCGGGGAACGCGGTCCACATCAGTACCGAGAGGATCCCAGTGACAACGGTGACGATGAACCACCCGTACTTCTTGGCCCAGGTGCCGAACAATCCGCGTAACGCGAGACCGAGGGTAATGAACAGGACACCGATGATCGCGTTGCGTCCGAACTGCGCTACCAGCAACGACACCCCCGTTCCCAACAGCGCCGCGAACAAGGCAGTGTGTGTCATGGTGCGGTGGCCACCGGTGCGCTTCCGGTCCTTACGTCCGCGTGTGGCGTTGTAGTACGCCGCCGAAACCGCACCGACACCGCGCGCGAAGGTCTGACTCACCGGGCCGAACGACCGCGCGACGGTCGATTGGGCGGTATCGAGATCAGGCAGCAGGGCCGATCCCGCACACACCCCCGCGAAGGCGAGAATCTCCGGTGTCGACGTCGGCCCTCCCCACTCCCGCGGCAGCACGTCGGCGACCAAGAGGCCCACGAGCGCTCCGGATACCGCATGGGTAGGGCCCATCACCATGTCGGACAACACCTTTCGATTGAGGTCGCCACCCACCCGGATTCGGAGAAGGTCAGACACCCAACTTAGCAACCACAGCCGACACATCAGTCACACGGATCACTCCGGGCTGCCCGAACCGACGGAAGGCCGCTCACCGTTACGGTGAGCGGCCTTCCGGGTGTCGGCCTTGATCAGGCGAGGATCAGGCGAGCTGAGCCTGCCACATCCAGTGAAGCTGCTCGAGGCGAGCTGCCTGACCGATCAGCAGATCCTGCGTCACCGGATCAGCATCGCCGGTGATCTCGATACCCTCGCGCAGCCGCGTGATGACCGCGGCGAGATTGCCGACGATCGAGGCAACCACCTCGGTGTCCTTGTTCCAGCCCTCACCGAAGCCCTTGGTTCCGCTGTCGCGGGCCACCGTCGCCACCCGGCCGTCCGGGCTGACGCCGACAGCGGTCAGCCGCTCGGCGACCTGGTCGGTGAACTCCCGCGCAGTGGCGACGAGTTCGTCGAGGTCGAGATGGATACTACGGAACTGGGACCCGACGACATTCCAGTGCGCCTGCTTGCCGATCAGGCTGAGATCGATCACATCGACGAGCACGTTCTGCAAGGCGTCTGCGGCAACCTTCTGATTCTTCTCCGACAACGTGCTGCTGATGGGGCTGTTCATCTTTCGCACTCCTCTCTCAATCTTGGATATCTTTCGAGTTCAACAGTATTCATGCCCGAATGCTTCCGGATCGAACCATCGTGTGGTCGAATCCACACCAGAGCGAAGTTGGGTCACGTCACAGGATCGCGTCGACGGCGCACACGGTCGTGACCCGGGGCCTGCCGCGAGGGATGATGGTTGTACGGTTCATCATCGACCGACAAGGGAGGTTCACACCATGGACGCACAGTCACTGATCGTCTGGGCATTGGCCGCTGCGATCTATCTGTGGGGCCTGATCTGACCTCGGGGCGTGTACCCGCGACGTCACTCGGCCGCGGACCGCACGCCTTCTTCGACCCTCTTTCCCAGATCGGTGTCGACGTTGCGCCAGTATTCGAAGATGCGCTCGTACAACGCCTCTGACGTACCGCCGAGGACGTGACCGACGATGTTGCCGACCAGAATCTCCCGCGTGGCGTCGTCCATCACTTCACGGACCAGGGTGCCTGCCTGACCGAAGTCGTCGTCCTCCTCATGCCGGACGTATGCGGCACGCACCGCCTCGGTACCGAATGTCCACAGTCCGTCGTCGCCCGCGCGCTCGGGGTCCGCATGTGGTCCACCGAAGCTGTTCGGTGCGTAGACCGGCATCGACGGGTCGTTGAACGAGTACACCATGCTGCCGTCCTGCGAGTACGACTCGACCGTGCCCTTCGGGGCATTGACCGGCAGCTGCGCGTGGTTGGCGCCGACGCGGTAGCGGTGTGCGTCCGCGTAGGAGAACACCCGACCGAGCAACATCTTGTCGGGTGAGAATCCGATGCCCGGCACGATGTTGGACGGCGCGAACGCAGCCTGTTCGATCTCGGCGAAGAAGTTCCGCGGGTTGCGATTCAAGGTCCAGGTACCCACCTTGATCAGCGGGTAGTCCTTCTGCGACCAGACCTTGGTGAGGTCGAACGGGTTGACGCGATAGCCCTCGGCCTCCGCGACGGGCATCACCTGCACGTACAGCGTCCAGCTGGGGAATTCGCCTCGCTCGATCGCCCGGTACAGGTCGGCCCGGTGGTGGTCGGGATCGGTACCGGCGAGTACGTCGGCCTCCGCAGCAGTAAGGGTTTCGATGCCCTGATCGGTCTTGAAGTGGTACTTGACCCAGAATCGTTCACCCTCGGCGTTGATCCATTGATAGGTGTGCGAGCCGAAGCCGTCCATGTGCCGCCAGGTACGAGGAATGCCGCGGTCGCCCATCAACCAGGTCACCTGATGTGCGGTTTCGGGACGCAGCGTCCAGAAATCCCACTGCATCGTGTGGTCGCGTAGGCCGGATCCCGGCAGACGCTTCTGCGAGTGGATGAAGTCGGGAAACTTGATCGGATCCTTGATGAAGAAGACGGGCGTGTTGTTGCCGACGAGGTCGTAATTGCCGTCTTCGGTGTAGAACCGGACAGCGAACCCGCGCGGGTCACGCCATGTGTCAGGACTCCCCTGCTCGCCCGCGACAGTCGAAAAGCGAACCAGCGATTCACTTCTCACACCCGGCTGAAACAGCTTTGCCTTCGTGTAGGCACTCACGTCTTCGGTCACGTGAAGTTCGCCGAAGGCTCCACCGCCCTTGGCGTGGACCACCCGCTCCGGGACACGCTCCCGATTGAAGTGTGCAAGTTTTTCGATGAGGTAATGGTCGTGCAGCAGGAGCGGCCCCTGCGCACCCGCGGTCAGCGAGGTGTCGTCACTGGCGATGGGGTTGCCGGCATTGTTGGTGGTGAATCGGGTGTTCGTCATGCATGACCTCCGTATGGGCGGTTCCCGTGAGACCGGGTACGACACGTCGACACGGGGTCGCCGGAGCGACTACCCGTGTATCGATCGGATTGCGACTGGGTTCAGCGGCAGGACTGGCACAGGCCCCAGAAGGTCACCTCGGCTTCGTCGACGACGAAACCTCCGGCATCCGACGGGGTAAGGCAGGGTGCAGCACCGACGGCGCAGTCGACGTCGACGACAGTGCCGCACTTACGGCAGACCAGGTGGTGGTGGTTGTCTCCGGTGCGGGTCTCGAACCGCGCGGGGGATCCTGCCGGTTCGATTCGACGGAGGAGCCCGGCACCGACGCAGGCCCTGAGTACGTCGTACACGGCCTGGGTCGATACCTTGCCGAGTTCGGCTCGCACAACGGCAGCGACCTCGTCGGCATCCGAATGCGGGTTCCGGGCAACCATATCGAGTACCGCAACACGCGGGGCCGTCACCCGGAGCCCCACGGAACGAAGCTGTTCCTTGGGGTCGAAGTGTGGCTCATTCGTGTGCTGCATGACCCCAAGTATGCTGCTTTTCTGGAATTAGTCAAGAAAAGAGGTAGTGGCGACCGTCACCCACCGATTCGACGCGACGGGAGGTCGGCGGGCTTCGGCGCCCCTCCTGCGACCACCTTCGCGATGGCACGAGCATTACCGACACTGGACCCGGTGACGATCAGGGAATGTTCATTCCTCGATCCGATCGATGACGGGAAGCCAGGCGATCGCCAGAGTGATGGCGCCGAATGCAGCCAGAGCGATGCTCACAATGCGCCACGACAGCGGCAGAATGGGCGTGTCATACTCGGAGACCACGGCCGCGAAGATCAACAGCGCACTCCCCACGAGGAAGCAGGCCGTGGACCACGATCGTGCCCACCTCACGCCGCGCCACGTCGCGGCGAGAGCACTTCCCCAGCCCACCACCCCGAGCCCGAAGACGCCGTACAGGAAGACCCAGGGAACGATCGGATCGGGAACCTCACCATACGGCGTGTAAACCTCGCGGACACGCGATGCAACACCGTCACTCGTCACCTGATCCACGGCCATCCAGATCAGGGTCATCACCGTGGCAGCCAGCCCCAGCCCCAAACAGATCGACAGCGCAAGCCGCCTCGACGCCGTGCGTTCCTTGCGCATGCACACTCCAATCTGAGAGTTACTTCCAATTGATAGCAACTCTAGAAAAAGTGAGACCATGAGTCAACTGCTAGTGACTTGCAGTATGGTGGGCAGGTGGCAGCAGGACTGAGAGAGCGCAAACGACGAGCAGCAATGCGCCAGATCCAACGAACCGCCCTCGACCTCTTCGACGAGTACGGCTTTCACCAGGTCAGTGTCGAACAGATCGCCGACGCGGCCGAAGTCTCGCCGTCCTCGGTCTACCGGTACTTCGGCACCAAGGAGGGCATCGTCCTGGCCGATGACTTCGACGCCTTGAGCGAAGCCGAACTCAACACCCTTATCGACCCGCACGACCTCGTCGGCACCGTGCGAACTGTGGTCGCGCGATTCGAGCCGTCTTCAGACCGACGGGACCCCGACGGGGGCCTGGCTCTGCGTCGCATCCGCTATTTCTTCGACGAACCATCCGTCCGCAAGGCGTCCTACGAAACTTTGGCCGATGCTGCTGAACGGCTCGCTCCGATCCTCACCGCATCCGGCGGATTCACACCCGCCGAGGCCCACATCATGTCGTCAGCATTGATCTTCGGCTACTTCTCAGCCGTCGAGCAGTGGTACCGCAATCCCAACGGCCCCGCCATTGCCGATCTCCTAGACGACGCACTCGGGGCTCTGCGCCGCCTCTGACCGGAAGGAACCACCATTGGACCAGGGGAGACAGCATCCTCGCCACCCTGAGCACGGGTGGCGCACAGACGACAGCGGGGCCGCCCGCCTGAGCGGACGACCCCGACAAGTGAGCCGGATCTAGCTAGGTCGTTCCCCCTTGAGTGCCGCGATTGCTTTCGCGACCCCCTCGCCGTAAGCGGGGTCGCACTGGGTGCAGTTGTCGATATGCCGCTGTACCACGATCTCCTCGGCACCGTCGATCGCGCGCGCCGTGTTGTCGAACAGGGCCTGCTTCTGCTCATCGCTCATGTTGTTGAACAACGCACGTGGCTGCGCAAAATAGTTGTCGTCGTCTTCACGGAAGTTCCACGCATCGGCGACATCGCCGACCGACTGCGGTGGATTGCGGTACTCCGCCTGTTCCTGCCACTGACCGTAACTGTTCGGTTCGTAGTGCAGCTTGCCACCGTGGTTGCCGTCGACCCGCATCCCGCCATCGCGATGGAAGCTGTTGACACCGTTCCTCGGAGCATTGACGGGAATCTGGAAGTGGTTGACCCCCAAACGATACCGTTGTGCGTCACCGTAGGAGAACAGACGTCCTTGGAGCATTTTGTCGGGAGAGAAACTGATACCCGGGACCACGTGTGCGGGGTTGAACGCGGCCTGCTCGACCTCGGCGAAGTAGTTGTCCGGGTTGCGGTTGAGCTCCCACTCGCCGACCTCGATGAGCGGGTAGTCGCCCTTCGGCCACACTTTCGTCAGGTCGAATGGATGGTAGGGCACCTTCGCGGCGTCGGCCTCCGGCATGATCTGCACGCACAACTTCCACTTCGGGAAGTCGCCGGCCTCGATCGCGTCGAAGAGATCTCGCTGGTGACTCTCCCGGTCGGTACCGACGAGTTCGGCAGCCTCGGCGTCCGTGAGGTTCTCGATGCCCTGCTGGACACGGTGGTGGAACTTCACCCAGAAGCGCTCACCTTCGGCGTTGATGAAGCTGAAGGTGTGCGATCCGAAACCGTGCATGTGCCGGTACGAAGCGGGAATACCGCGGTCGCTCATCACGATGGTGACCTGATGCAGCGACTCCGGAAGATTCGTCCAGAAGTCCCAGTTGTTGTTGGGGCTACGGAGATTCGTGCGTGGGTCGCGCTTGACGGCGTGGTTGAGGTCGGGAAACTTCAATGGGTCGCGGAAGAAGAAGACCGGCGTGTTGTTGCCGACGAGATCCCAGTTGCCGTCCTCGGTGTAGAACTTGACCGCGAAGCCGCGGATGTCGCGTTCGGCGTCGGCTGCGCCACGCTCGCCGGCGACGGTGGAGAACCGGGCGAACAGTTCGGTCTTCTTGCCGACCTCGGAGAAGATCTTGGCGGTCGTGTACTGCGAGATGTCGTTGGTGACGGTGAACGTCCCGTACGCACCAGACCCCTTCGCGTGCATTCGGCGTTCCGGGATGACCTCGCGGTCGAAGTGTGCAAGCTTCTCGAGGAACCAGACGTCCTGGAGGAGCTGGGGGCCCCGTGGTCCGGCCGTGATGACGTTCTGATTGTCGGGGACGGGGGCGCCTGCGCCGGTCGTCAACTTGTCCTGGGTCATTATCGTCCCTCCGTAGGCATGCGCGGGTGTGCGTGCGTTGAGTCGAAGTTCGTATCCAGTTGTCGCTCTACCACTCCGGGCTGCGGAGCGGCGGGTCGCTAGCGTTCCACAACGTGGGCTCGCGCTGTGTTGCCAGTCACACTTCATCACCTTTTCTTGAATAGGTCAAGAAAACGAGGCACAAAGTCCCGATGTACCGGCGGGCAGAACCGGAACATCACGATTCAACGTACCCGGCACGGGACCGGCCGTCAGGGGAATACCATCCGAATCACCAGCCGCATGCATCGCAGGGGAACCATGGCCATTCGAACACGCTCGCCCTTGCTCGTCACTGCGGCATGCGCGCTACTCGTGGCCACCTCCCACGCCGCGCACGCAGGCGGAATGTCGGGGGTCGTCAGCGCCGACGAGGTGTCGATCGGGGCCGGCAGCGCACATACCTATGTCGCGTTCGACGACGACCGGACACCGACCGCGGTCGGTGTCCGCCTCGACGCCGCCGCTCTCGACGAGCTTCCGATCGGGATGTTGCCGACCACGCAGGAGTACGTCCTGTCGCTACCTGAGCAGGCCGCGACGACGATTTTCGATCACGTGTCCCTGAACTGGAATTCGCACGGTCACAACCCGGAGCACGGTTTCGACATCCCCCATATCGACGTGCACTTCTATCTGATCGACGCGGCAGCCAGAGCCTCGATCGATCCGCTGAAGCCGGGCTACATCGAAGCGTCCACCCGACTCCCCGACCCCCGGTATCTACCGGACGGTTACGCAGCCGGCGACGATCCACTTCTGGGAACGGTTCCGGGCATGGGGCTGCACTGGCTCGACACCGGCGAACACGATCACCACTTCACCGAAACCGTGCTGCACGGGACGTGGGACGGGCAGGTCGTGTTCATCGAGCCGATGATGACCCGCGAGTGGCTCACGTCGAAGCCGGATCTGCACGAAGGCCTACCCCAACCCGCCGCCTACCAGCAGTCGGGTGCCTACCCCACGACCTACTCTGTCACCTGGGACGAGGCCGCGCAGGAATACGTCGTCGAACTCGGCGGGCTCACACCGAGGGAACAGTCGTAGGCCTCAGCCCCGCGCGACCTCGAGTCCCTGCGCCCGCGTACGCCAACGCCTGCCCGAACTCGATCTTCGCGCCCCGTAGGCTCGCGGAGACCCACAGCATCGCGTCGATTCGGGCGCCGGTCAGGTCCGCCCCGTCGAGCTGCAACCCGCCGGCACGCACACCGCTGAGGTCGGCGCCGACGAGCAGCGCTTCACGCAGATCGGCCTCGACCAGGTTCGCCTCCCGCAATATCGTGGAATGTGCAGCCCACGCATTCTTGACGGCGCCACTGCCCACCCGGCTCCGAGCCGGGCCCGGCGGTCGCGGTATGTCACGGTGATCATGCTCGCAGAGGGGTTCGACACAGTCTCGGGCGTGCCCTGCGCGAGGTGTCCCGTCCACGCCGGACCCGACCTCGGTGAGCAGGCACCGGCATCCGGGTCCTGAGGGAACCCTCGGTAGGGGGTCTGCGGGTGCATGTCCCGGGTACGGCCCACTCGGCTGGTGTCACGCGTCTTGTGGAATAGATTCGATCATGTTTGTTCACATCTATTCACAGAATGTCGAGCAGTTCACAACCCCACGATCGTGTCGGATGTTGTGTCGAAGGCTGGGTCGTTCATGCTCCCAGTGTTCACCATCGCAGTGTTCACCATCAGGCCTCACGCCGATCTTCGGCATCGGCACCTCCGGCGCTACCGCGCGATGCGGGCCGGCCCGGTCGCCATCGAACCGGACGTGATGACGATTCCGTGATGGGTTCCCGACCGCAGCCAGCGGCTCAGCGTCGGGCCGTCGGCATCCACCGTCACCCGTGCATACCGGAAGCGACCACGAAGACGCGCAGAAGCCCTATGAAGTTCTCCGCTCACGCCCGGCTGCGCGAACGTCAGACCCCCGACGATGGGCAGTTGCGGCCCCCGCGGGAATGCCAAGGTCCGGACCTTCCACCCCTCGCCGGTTGCGGTGAACTCGCCCAGGACGTCTCCGCCGAAGTCGGCGAGCACCTTCGGCAATCTCCAGTGCTCACGGCCACCGTGTACCGACGGTTCGGAATCGACGGCGATGAACGGCACCGCCATCGCGGGGATCAGCCCCCGGCGCAACACCGGGCTCGCCAGGATCTCGCGATACGGGCCCACCGGAGAATCCAGGTAGTCGACCATCATCGCGAGCGTCATGGGCACGATCGGTCCGTCGGGCCCGTATTCACGAGCACCGGGAGTGCTACGGTGCCACCACAGGGTGGCGCGCACGTTCGCCGGCCACGGTGGTGGTGGCGACACCGGCCGGTCGATACGGTCGTCGTCGCTTTCAGGCACGCTCCACAGCATCGTCGGGCCTCCTCACGTCGGATCGTGAACTGTTGCCTCCGACACCGGCTCCGGCCATTACCAGCACGCCGAAGTAGGCCATCCTCATGCTCCCGTGTTCGCGGCCCGCAGGTCGTAGTTCTCTGCATCGAACTGCTTGGTCCGATTGCGGTAATGCCAGGTGAAGGTCGGCCACATCACCGAGTTCCGGCCGGTCCTGTCGAGGTACCAACTGCTGCAGCCACCGGTGTTCCAGACCGTACCGGCCAGCATAGGGTCGAGTTCCTCGGCGAAGCGACGCTGTGCGTCGGCTCTGACCTCCACCGCATCCAGACGACGGGCACGCATGACCCGCAGGACGGCGGCGATGTACGCCGCCTGGGACTCGAGCATGTACACGATGGAGCTGTGTCCGAGATTGGTGTTCGGGCCGTACATGAGGAACAGGTTCGGGAACCCATTGACGCTGATTCCCAGGTGCGCCGAAGGGCTTCCGTTCCATACTTCCGTGAGAGTCCGTCCGTGCTCCCCTCGGACATGTTGTGCGACGGGAGGCTCGGACGGCGCGAATCCGGTTCCGAAGATGATCGTGTCGACGGGATATTCATTGCCGTCGGCGTCGACGACTCCGTTCTCGGTCACCGACGTCAGCGCCGACGACACGAGCTCGACATTGCTTCGGGTGATTGCCGGGAACCAATCGTTGGACAACAGAATTCGCTTGCAGGTGATGGCGAAGTCCGGCGTGAGGCGGTTCCGCAGCTCCGGGTCGGACACCTGCTTGCGCAGGAACGAACGGGCACGCTTCTCGAACAGCGGCAACGCGTACTTCCGCGCGAACGGTTTCGTCATGCCGACGACGTACATTTCCTTCTGGCCGTACACAGCACCGCGAACGGCTCTCTGGATCGCGGGGAATCGGCGGTACAGCGATCGCACAGGTGAAGCGATTCCATGATCGCGCTTGGGCATCACCCACGAAGCGGTGCGCTGGAACAGCGCGAGGCGTTCGACCTTGCCGACGATCTCGGGAACGAACTGGATTGCCGATGCGCCAGTACCGATCACCGCGACCCGCGCGCCCGTCAGATCATGGTTGTGGTCCCACTCTGCGGAGTGAAACATGGTGCCGCTGAACACTTCCAGACCAGCAACCTTAGGCAGAGTGGGTGTAGACAGCGCACCTGTCGCGGCAACGAGCACGTCGGCAGTGAGGTTGCCGCGCGAGGTCGACACCACCCATCGCGCGCGCTCTCCGTCCCACTGCGCGTCGCGCAGTTCGCACCCGAACACCGTCCGTTCGGTGACCCCCTGCTGGCGGGCAACCGTTTGCAGGTATGCGTAGATCTCCGCCCGGGTACCGTGTGCCCTCGCCCACTCGGATTCCGGAGCGAAGGAGAAGGAGTACAGCGCACTCGGAACATCGCACGCAGCACCGGGGTACGTGTTCTCCCGCCAGGTTCCACCGACGTCATCGCCGCGTTCGACGACGAGCACGTCGGCTCCGGGATCGTCGCGCAGGAGGGTGGCAGCCATGCCGATTCCGCCGAACCCCGCGCCGACGATGAGGGTACGTACATGTTCGGGGAGAGCCGTCCGACTCACTGCGCCCTCAGGTCTCACGGCATCACCAGAGCCTTCCACGTGGGGAGCAGCCACTCCCGAAACGCACGATCGGATTCAGGAGTGCGCATCAGTGCCGACACCGCAAGTCCTCGAGCCAGTTCGATGCTGAGATCGATCGCCTCGGGACTCAGCCGATCGCCCATGATCTCCAGCATCCCCACGCGCAGCGCATCGGACACCTTGCGCTCGAGTGGGATCATCGCGGCGTGCAACGCCGGATCGGTACGCGCCGCGACCCACAATTCGAGCGCGGCGTCGAACAGCGGCCCGGAGAACGCGTCCATCAGCGTCTCGATCCCGAGTTCGGGATCCGGTTCCGCTTCGAGGATTTCGACGAGTCGCTTGTCGACGAGATGCTCCACAGCCGCGACCACCAGGGCATCCTTGGTCGGGAAGTGGTGGAGCTGCGCCCCGCGCGACACCCCTGCCCGCTTGGCGATGCGCTGGGTGCTGGTGCTCGAATAGCCCGATTCGACGAGGGAGTCGATCGTCGCGTCGAGCAACTTCGCGCGAGTCTCCGCGGTGCGTTGCGCTTGGGTTCGTGAACCCGTCGTAGCAGTGTCGTGGATCACGCGACCGAGCGTAACGGTAAAACAACAAACAGTCCAGACTGCTTTGATCTTAAACCTACGGTACCGCAGGGTGTCGAGACCGATTCGATACCCAACCCGAAACCAAAGCAACGCCTGCAGAGAAGAATCACATACGTGCACAGTGCAATACCGAGCAGTAAGGAAGTCCGTATGACGTCGACCGAAATCACCGGCACCCACGTGTCCACCCTCGCCGAACTTGCCGGTCACGTCGGCAAGCCTCTCGGCCTCAGCTCCTGGATCACCATCGGGCAGGATCGGATCGATACTTTCGCCGACGCCACCGACGACCATCAGTGGATTCACATCGACCCCGAACGCGCGGCGAGGGAAAGCCCGTTCGGCGGGCCGATCGCACACGGATATCTGACGCTCTCGCTGATCATCCCGATGTGGTACGAGGTACTGAAAGTCGACAGCGTGACGCTGGCCCTCAACTACGGACTCGGCAAAGTTCGATTGACCAACCCGGTGCCCGCCGGTAGCCGAGTACGACTCGACGCAACCCTCAAATCGCTCGACGAACTACCCGAGGGCGGCGTCCAGATCGTCATCGAGGGCGTGATCGAACTCGAGAACAGCGAACGGCCCGCAGTGGTCGTCGAGGCGATCTATCGCATGTTCGAGTAGCAGGCCCCCACCCCGAATGAGCGAATGGCTCCTTCGATCGAGTAGATCGATCGAAGGAGCCATTCGCTCGAGAAGACAGGGAAGTGCTACACCAGGAGCTCTGCGATCTGAATAGTGTTGAGCGCAGCACCCTTACGGAGGTTGTCGCCCGAGACGAACAGTGCGAGGCCACGACCTTCGGGAGCACCGGGATCCTGGCGGATGCGACCCACCAGCGACACATCGTCGCCGGCAGCCGCGAGCGGCGTCGGTACGTCGACCAGCTTGACGCCCGGAGCCGACGCAAGAACTTCCTGCGCGCGTGCGGGTGAGAGCGGACGCTCGAATTCAGCGTTGATCGACAGCGAATGCCCCGTGATGACCGGGACGCGAACGCACGTACCCGACACGAGCAGGTCGGGGAGCCCGAGAATCTTGCGCGACTCGTTGCGCAACTTCTGATCCTCGTCGGTCTCACCGGTACCGTCGTCGACGATCGCTCCGGCCATCGGGAGAACGTTGAATGCGATCGGCGCGACATACTTGTCGGGCGCCGGAAAATCGACGGCACTGCCGTCGTGCACGAGCTTCTCGGCGTCGCCGATGACGGCGCGTGCCTGACCGAGGAGTTCCTCGACGCCGGCAATGCCGCTTCCCGACACGGCCTGGTAGCTCGAGATCACCAGACGCTGCAGGCCCGCTTCGTCGTGTAGGGCCTTGAGGACGGGCATCGCCGCCATGGTCGTGCAGTTCGGGTTGGCGATGATGCCCTTCGGCGGGTTCTTCGCCTCCTCAGGGTTGACCTCACTCACCACGAGCGGAACCTCGGGGTCCTTGCGCCAGGCAGACGAGTTGTCGACGACGGTGGCTCCGGCCGCGGCGAACCGCGGTGCCTGCTCACGCGACAGGGTGCCGCCTGCCGAGAACAGGGCGATGTCGATGCCCTTCAAATCCTCGTCGGAGGTCGCAGCCGCGTCCTCGACCACGATCTCCTCACCGCGGAACGGCAGCTTCTTGCCGGCCGAGCGGGCGGATGCGAAGAACCGCACCTTGTCGGCCGGGAAGTTGCGCTCCTCGAGCAGGGTGCGCATGACGATGCCGACCTGTCCGGTCGCGCCGACTACAGCGATTGTGGTCATGATTACCGTCCCGTCCCTGCATGCACGACGGCTTCTTCCGCGCCGCCGAGCTCGAACGCGGCGTGGAGCACACGCACCGCGTCGTCGAGTTCGTTGTCGTCGACCAGCACCGAGATGCGGATCTCGGAGGTCGAGATGAGGTCGATGTTGATACCGGCGTCCGCCAACGCCTCGCAGAACTTGGCGGTGACGCCGGGGTGACTCTTCATGCCCGCACCGACGAGCGACACCTTGCCGATGTGGTCGTCGAACAGCACCTGGGTGAAGCCGATCTCTTCCTGCCGCTTGCTGAGCAGTTCGACGGCGCGCGGGCCGTCGGAGGTCGGCAGCGTGAAGGTGATGTCGGTCTTGCCGGTCTCCACCTTCGAGATGTTCTGCAGCACCATGTCGATGTTGATTTCGGCGTCGGCGACAGCGCGGAACACCTTCGCGGCGTAGCCGGGCGTGTCGGGAAGTCCGACAACAGTGATCTTCGATTCGCTGCGATCGTGTGCAACGCCGGTGATCAGGGCTTCTTCCACGGGGATGTCCTCCATCGATCCGGTCACGAGGGTACCGGGCTTGGTGGTGTACGACGAACGAACGTGCACGGGCACGTTGTAGCGGCGGGCGTACTCGACGCAGCGCAGCATCAGGACCTTGGCCCCACATGCTGCAAGTTCGAGCATCTCCTCGAAGGAGACCTTGTCGAGTCGCTGCGCATCCTTGACGATGCGCGGGTCGGCGCTGAACACGCCGTCGACGTCGGTGTAGATCTCACAGACGTCCGCGTTCAGTGCTGCGGCAAGCGCGACAGCGGTGGTGTCGGACCCACCACGACCGAGCGTCGTGATGTCCTTGCTGTCCTGGCTGACGCCCTGGAAGCCGGCGACGAGCACAATGCTGCCTTCGTCGAGCGCGGTACGCACTCGACCGGGCGTCACGTCGATGATCTTCGCCTTACCGTGACTGGCGGTGGTGATGACGCCCGCCTGAGAGCCGGTGAACGACCGGGCTTCGGCACCGAGCGAATGGATCGCCATGGCGACGAGGGAGTTGGAGATGCGCTCACCCGAGGTGAGGAGCATGTCCATTTCGCGCGCCGGCGGAGCCGGGCAGACCTGTTGAGCCAGGTCGAGGAGTTCATCGGTCGTGTCGCCCATCGCCGAGACGACCACGACGACATCGTTGCCCGCCTTCTTCGTCTCGACGATCCTTTCAGCGACGCGCCGGATCCGTTCGGCCGTCGCGACCGATGATCCTCCGTACTTCTGGACGACGAGTGCCACGCTGGCGAACCTCCGGGGGTCTTGGGTACAAGTCCAGGAAGCAAGCTTACCGATGTCGGCGGGCCAGGCAGGTCCCGCCCTATCCGGATACAGTCGTATGCAGAAGCATGACGTTGTAATCACTCCAGCGTGACGCCGTGAAATAGAGGTCGTCGCCCGACGACCACGGGTGGATGAACGGAGCGTAGAGACCGCCGACCTCGTCGTGGGTCACGAGCGCGCGAGGTTCGCTCCACGGCCCCTCGGGAGACGACGCCGTACGAAGCTCGATTGCACCGCTCGCGTCATTCCCGTAGAGCATGACGAACGTCTCGCCGGTGAAGTGCACCGACAGCTCGCCGACCGCCCCCGGGAGGATCGGAACCGCACGGTCGACATCACCCGGAATCCAACCGTCGGCGGTCCAGTACTCGTATGCAGCGAGGTCGAGAATCCGATGTTCGGGAACTCGTGAGAGGAACGCGGCACCGAATCTCCCCTGCGGAGTCCCGTAGTCGTAGAGGTAACCGCCGTGTCGTACGTATGCGTGCTGCTGGAAATTGGCATTGCCCACCGACAGCTGCTGGATACCCGGAATATCGAGGGGAACGTTGAGTCGCGCGGTGGCCGGGTCGACCTGCCAGGTCTCGCCGTTGTCGGCCGACGTGCCGATCATCGACGCGTTGGTCCACCATTCGCCGTGGTCACCCCAGGCCCGCACCGACATGAAGTTGATGTACTGCACCCCGTCGACGGAGATCCCCGCCGTGGGGATGACGGTCTTTTCGATCCCTTCGATCCCGAGCGCCCCCACGAGCTCACGGGAGAAATCGGGAGCGTGGGCGTGCACCGGTGATCCGGCGTGGATGTCGCCGGGAACCGGATCAGGTACGTCGATGCCGTCGGACAGCTCACTGTCTGCACTGCGCATGAGGACGTTGTGCCGCCATTCCTCCCCCGGCGAAGAGCAGTCGCCGAAGGTGTCGCCGAAGGCCATGAGGATTCTGCGGTCCGGCTCGGATGCGCCGTTGTCCCACATGATGGCCAGGTCCGTGCCCGAGATCGAGAATCGTGCATCGGTCCGGTTGTCGCTGTGTGGCCCGGTGACCCACGCGACGGCCCGTGTGGGGCCGGGTCCCAGGTCCGGAAGCCGCTCGTCGGGCGCATCGGGCAGGAAGTCGAAGCTGCCGCCACTGCCGAGCCCGCTATCACTGGGGCTTTCGTGACCGCACGGCTCAGCACCGGCCTGCGTGGCAAACGGCACCATTCCACCCAATGCAAGGACCAGGGCGCAGCCTCCGGCGGCTGCTGTCCTCAGAGCCTGCATGAACTACACCCCTTGCCACTCGTCTGTTACTTATGTGACTGGTGATACTCGAGTTTCTCTCTGAGCACAGTAGAACGTCAGGGCACGACCATGCGGGAAGCACTGATTTCGATCGGGTCACGACTGCACCGCGTTCAGACCACCGACCATCCGGCCGACGCAGGCGGACGGCCCCTGGGCGAAGCCCGGTAGCGCGCGTTACACTGCTTGGCATGCAGCGCGCGCTTCTCCTCGGCCGCCGCGGCGGGATTTGACCAGACCGGCCTCCCGTCGCGGGGTTTCGTCGCGCCGGTCGATATCCTGATCTGGACTCACAAGTCCCCTTTTCTTGGAGTACGTCATGTCACCCGCCGACGCTTTCACTTCCAATTCGCGCAACATCACGCCGCCGAGCAAGCCTGCTCCCGCCGACCAGGCACCGTGGAACACGCAGAAGAACTCGTCCATGCCGACCTACCGGTACCGGCCTTTCGCCGAAGAGGTAGAGCCTGTCGCGCTGCCCGACCGGACCTGGCCCGACAAGATCATCGACCGCGCCCCGAGTTGGTGCGCCGTCGATCTGCGCGACGGCAACCAGGCACTCATCGACCCGATGAGCCCGGCACGCAAACGCCGCATGTTCGACCTGCTGGTCCGCATGGGCTACAAGGAGATCGAGGTGGGCTTCCCGTCGGCGAGCCAGACCGATTTCGATTTCGTCCGGGAGATCATCGAGGACAACGCGATCCCGGACGACGTCACCATCCAGGTACTGACACAGTCGCGACCCGAGCTGATCACCCGCACCTTCGAGGCCTGCGCCGGCGCACAGAACGTGATCGTGCACTTCTACAACTCGACGTCGATCCTGCAGCGTCGGGTCGTGTTCAAGGCCGACCAGGGCACCATCAAGAAGATCGCAACCGACGCCGCGCACATGGTGATCGAGACGGCGAAGAACTACCCGGACACGAACTGGCGGTGGGAATATTCCCCCGAGTCGTACACCGGCACCGAACTGTCGTACGCCAAGGAGGTCTGCGACGCGGTCGTCGAGACCCTCGGTGGCAGCCCCGAAAACCCGGTCATCATCAACCTGCCCGCCACCGTCGAGATGGCAACGCCGAACGTCTACGCCGACTCGATCGAGTGGATGCACCGAAATCTGGCCAAGCGCGACTCGATCATCCTGTCGCTGCACCCGCACAACGACCGGGGTACCGGAGTTGCCGCCGCCGAGCTGGGCTACCAGGCCGGCGCCGACCGCATCGAGGGCTGCCTGTTCGGCAACGGTGAGCGCACCGGCAACGTGTGCATGGTGACGCTGGGCCTGAACATGTTCAGCCGCGGCGTCGACCCCCAGATCGACTTCTCGGACATCGATGAGATCCGACGGACCGTCGAGTACTGCAATCAGCTGCCCGTTCCGGAGCGTCATCCTTACGGCGGCGACCTGGTCTACACCGCGTTCTCCGGCAGCCACCAGGACGCGATCAACAAGGGTATGGACGTCATGAAGATCGACGCCGATGCTGCGGGCGCAGACGTCGACGACATCACCTGGGCAGTTCCGTACCTGCCGATCGACCCGAAAGACGTCGGCCGCAGCTACGAGGCCGTGATCCGGGTGAACTCGCAGTCCGGCAAGGGCGGCGTGGCGTACATCATGAAGCACGACCACGGACTGAATCTGCCCCGTCGCCTGCAGGTCGAATTCTCGCAGGCAGTGCAGAAGGTCACCGACGGCGAAGGCGGCGAGGTCAGCCCCAAAGAGATGTGGGACATCTTCAACGAGGAATACCTGGCCCCCATTTCTCCGCTCGAGCGCATCCGGCAGAAGGTGACGGCCGCCGAGACCGACGACGGCGAGGACTCCGTGGTCGCCGTACTGAAGGTCGACGGCGTCGAGAAGGAGATCACCGGCTCCGGAAACGGACCGCTGGCAGCATTCGTCGACGGCCTCGAATCCCTCGGATATCGCGTGGCGGTGCGCGGCTATGCCGAACACGCGATGTCCGCCGGTGACGACGCCAACGCCGCGGCGTTCGTCGAAGCCGACGTGACACGACCCGACGGCACCACCGCGCTGGTGTGGGGTGCGGGGATCGCACCGTCGATCACCGTCGCGTCGCTGCGCGCCGTCGTCTCGGCAGTCAATCGTGCCCACCGCTGACGCGACAGAGGTGAATCGCACCCCTCCCTGACGCGACACTCCGACAGCACGAACGCGGCGGGTCCGACAGGGCCCGCCGCGTTCGTCGTCTGCCCCGCTCATTTCGAAGATCTCAATACCCTGCAAAGGGACATTCGGGGCGGTAATCTTCTGATGGCATCTCGACAGCCGTCACAATCCCAAGCCTCGTGGGGTTGCGATACTCCGTCGAATTCCGAATTCAGTTTGCGCACAGGGCAGTCCATACACAGACGGAGAGTCACATGGATTTCTGGGACGTCATCTGGTTCATCATCGTGTCATTCGCCTTCATCGCTTACCTGATCATGCTGTGGATGATCATCAGTGATCTGTTCCGGAATCGAGAACAGTCGGGCTGGGTGAAGGCCGTCTGGATCGTCTTCCTGTTCATCGTGCCGTGGCTCACTGCCCTCGTGTACCTGATTGTGCACGGCGACGGAATGGCAAAACGGTCGGCGCGAGACGCCGCCGAGATCAAATCGGCGCAAGACGACTACATCCGAGATGTCGCGGGGAAGAAGTCTCCCGCCGAGCACATCTCCGATGCGAAAACCCTGCTCGACTCGGGCACGATCACCGAGGACGAGTTCCAAGTTCTGAAGGCGAAGGCACTGGCCTGATCCGTTCGAACGAATGGCACATCGCGTCCGGTGAACGAGACGAGGGATCCATTGGCTCGGCTTGGGCAGGGTACGAGCGCGTAACACGACTGTGGAAAACTCGCCGGGGTGGCTACTAGCACTGGAATCACCACGCGCGGACGCATCGCGCTACGCGCGGCCGAAGCGGCTGCGTGGGCATCACGCAAGGCCGGACGCGGCAACGGCTCGATGATCGGCGGGCTCATCGCCCTCAAGATCGATCCCGGCCTGATGACGCAGCTCGGCCGCGGGCGACGCACCGTGCTCGTTACCGGCACCAACGGTAAATCCACCACGACACGCATGACCGCGGCAGCGCTCGAGACTCTCGACTCCGTCGTGACCCAGCCCGACGGCGCGAACATGGATGCGGGCATCGTGTCGACGCTCGCGGCGAACCGCACCGCTCGGCTCGCCGCGATCGAAGTCGACGAGCTGCACACCCCGCACGTCGCCGATGCGCTCGAACCCGAAGCGATCGTGCTGCTCAACCTGACCCGGGATCAGCTCGACCGGGTCGGCGAGATCAACATGATCGAGCGCAAACTTCGCGCCGCGCTGCAGAGCCACACCGGCGCGACGATCATCGCCAACTGCGACGACGTGCTGGTGACCTCCGCCGCTTTCGACCACCCGAATGTCGTGTGGGTCGCGGCCGGAGCCGGGTGGGCAGGCGACTCCGTCAGCTGCCCCCGCACCGGCGAGCCCATCGTGCGCGATGGCGACCACTGGTACAGCACGGGGTCGGACTTCGCCCGGCCCACACCCGACTGGTGGGTCGACGACGACAATCTCTACGGACCCGACGGGCTCGTCCTTCCCTTGAAGCTGATCTTGCCGGGTCGCGCGAACCGCGGCAATGCGGCACAGGCCGTGGCCGCGGCCGTCGCGCTCGGCGCGGACCCGGCGAAATCCGCGGCGGCAGCGTCCGTGGTCGACGAGGTCGCAGGACGCTACAAGACCGTGCAGGTCGGTCCGCATTCCGTCCACATGCTGCTGGCGAAGAACCCGGCCGGCTGGCAAGAAGCGCTGTCGATGATCGATCCGACCGTCGACGGCCTGGTGATCGCGGTCAACGGTCAGGTACCGGACGGCGAGGACCTGTCGTGGCTGTGGGACGTGCGCTTCGAGCACTTCGAAGGGATCCAAGTGATTGCCGCGGGTGAGCGCGGCACCGACCTTGCCGTACGCCTGACATATGCCGGAGTCGACCACACGCTCGTTGCGGATCCGTTGCGCGCCATCGCCACATGCCCTCCCGGACGCGTGGAAGTACTCGCCAACTACACAGCGTTCCGGGATCTGAACACCGCGATCGCGAAAGGAGCCACCCGTGTCTGAGTCGACCGTGCGGATCGGACTCGTCCTGCCCGATGTCATGGGCACCTACGGTGACGGAGGCAACGCGCTGGTACTGCAGCAACGACTCCGGATGCGCGATCACGCTGCCGAAATCGTCGAACTGGGCCTCGGTGATCCCGTCCCCGATTCCCTCGACATCTACACGCTCGGCGGTGCCGAAGATGCGGCGCAGCGCCTCGCGACACGCCACCTCCAGCGCTACCCGGGTCTGCAGAAAGCGGCGGAACGCGGTGCACCCGTCCTGGCGATCTGCGCGGCCATCCAGGTGCTCGGGCACTGGTACGAAACCTCGTCCGGCGAACGGGTCGAGGGTGTGGGTCTCCTCGACGCGACGACGTCGCCGCAGCAGACCCGGGCGATCGGCGAAATCGTCGTTGCTCCGAGCAGCACGGGTCTCACCCTGCCGATCTCCGGCTTCGAGAACCACCGCGGTGGAACGACGCTCGGACCCGATGCGCGACCCCTCGGGAAGGTGACCCGCGGCGTGGGAAACGGCGTCGGCGACGGAAACGAAGGCGCTGTGCAGGGCTCTGTCTATGGAACCTATCTGCACGGCCCCGTGCTGGCACGTAATCCCGAGTTCGCCGACCACCTGCTCGTTCGTGCACTGGGTATCGAGTCGCTGCCGCCACTCGATCTACCGGAAGTCGAACAGCTCCGTCGGGAGCGCCTACGCACGTAGCAGATTCAGTTGTTCGGGATGTGGGTGAGGACCATTTCCACCTACCCCGAACAGGGGTTCGGCCCGTCGATTCGCTTTGCGCGATCTCCGGGCCGGATCTCTGCTTCACGAGCCTCTGTCGTCCTCGGACGTCTGCTCGATTCGCATCTCCGATGTTAGCTACATCACACCCTGTCCGTCAAGCGCAGTATTCTGATATCGCACTCCTGGCGCATCACGCAGCGCGTGCTGCACAACGGACGCGGATGACCACCGCACATTCTCGCCACGGACCGGTCGTCAAACACGACCCCTCGACGGGGAGGGACCCCGATGATCCTCGAGCAGTACTACCTCCAATGCCTCTCGCATGCGTCGTACCTGATCGGCGACGACACCACCGGCCGCGCAATCGTGGTGGATCCCCGCCGCGACGTCGGCGAATACCTGACCGATGCCGACCGCCTCGGCCTGCGCATCGAAGGCGTCGTCAACACCCATTTCCATGCCGATTTCGTATCCGGACATCTCGAACTCGTCGAGGCGACGGGTGCCTGGATCGGATTCGGTGAAGCGGCCGAAACCGAATACCCGATCCGACGCCTCGCACACGGCGAGCACATCTCGCTCGGAGAAGTGGACCTGGAGATTCTCTCCACACCCGGTCATACCTGGGAATCGATCAGCATCCTGGTGAGAGAGAATCCGGATGCCGAACCCACCGCGGTCCTCACCGGAGATTCGATGTTCATCGGCGACGTCGGCCGCCCCGATCTGGCGAATCTGGGGGACGGTTCGACGGCGGATCTCGCCCACGCCATGTATCGCACGATCCACCACACCTTGCTGAAGCTCCCCGACGACACCATCGTGATGCCCGCGCACGGCGCCGGATCCTCCTGCGGGAAGAACCTCTCGTCAGAGCTCACCTCGACGATCGGCCGGCAGCGCCTCACGAACCCCTCAGTGCAGCCGATGCCCGAGGACGAATTCGTCACCCTGATCACCGCGGGGCAGCCCGCAGCCCCCGGCTACTTCTCCACCGATGCCGAAATGAACAAGCACGTCCATCCGCTCCTGAGTTCCACGCGCACTGTCCCGGAGCTCTCCCCCACCGAGGTACGGAAGGAATCGGACTCCTGCACAGTGATTCTCGATGCCCGCGGCGTCGACGATTTCGCCACCGGACACCTACGCGGCTCCGTGAACGTCGGGTTCGACGGGCGATTCGCCGAGACGAGCGGGATGGTCGCCGAGGTGGGCGAACCGATCGTGCTGATCACCTACCCCGGCGAAGAACAGATGGCTGCACTCCGGCTCGCACGCATCGGCCAGGACAATGTGATCGGCTATCTCTGCGTCGACCACGACGGACGGTTCCCGGCCGAACTCACCGATCTGGTCCGCACCGCTCGTCGCATCGACGTAGACGAACTGCTGGAACTTCTCGCGGCCGACAGCATCACGCTGCTCGACATCCGCAATCCCGGTGAACGCGCCGCCGGGGCCATCGCCGGATCCGTCACGGTTCCGCTCGCACAACTCCGGACCAGGCTCGATCAGGTGCCGACAGGGAAGCCGATCGTCGTGCACTGCGCCGGCGGATGGCGGTCGAGTGTCGCTGCATCACTGTTGCGCGCGAAAGGTTTCCAAGACGTGACCGATCTGATCGGCGGGTACGGCGCGTGGGTCACCATGAAGGCCACGGCCTGATCCAGCGTCTCGGCTACGCCCCGGTTGCGTCGGCCAGGGTTGCATTGGCCAGAATCCGAGACGGAACATGGTTCGCCCACCCGGACTCGGGCCAGTTGAACCATCCCGACGAAGCGAAGGTCCCGCCGTCCGGGTGCAGTGTGGTGCCAGTGATGAACGACGACAGCTTCGACGCCAGGAACACCACACTGTTCGACACATCGGTGACATGCCCGGCCCGGCCCATCGGGATCGCGACGCGGACCCCTTCAGGCGTGGACAGGGACGAGTCGCCGCCGCCCAGCGAAGCGAGCTTGGCAAGGTTGGGTGTCGGAACATAGTCGGGCGCAACATTGTTGACTCGGATTCCGTCGGGCGCGACCTCGATCGAGAGCGTTCGTGCGAACTGCTCGACAGCCGCCTTCGCAGCCGAGTAGACGGCGAAACCCGGTGCCGCGCGATGCGCTTCGATGGTCGTGAGATTGATGATGCTTCCGCCGCGACCGCCGGCCTGCATTCGTGGCACCGCGAGCGAACATGCGTGGAGCACATGCGAGAGATTGGTGCGCAGGATCGCATCCCATCCCTTCGCGCCGGTGTCGACGAACTGTGCCCGGAACGTGCCGCCGACGATGTTGACAAGGGTGTCGACGCGACCCCAACGCTCGTCGACCTGCTCGAACAGCACTGTCAGCGCGTCGGGGTCGCGGGCGTCGCCCTGCGTAACGATGTGGTCGACGCCCTGCTTGTCGAGCACATCGCCCAGTTCTTTCACCGCGGTGTCGTCGAGGTCGATGACGGCGGGACGCACTCCGTTCGCGGCGAGATCCTCCACGATGGCGGCACCGAGGCCTCCGGCACCGCCGGTGACCACTGCGACCGTCGCGTCGAGCCCCGCGCGCTGTTCGAACCAGCTCATGGCGCTCATCTGCTTCCGATGTAGGTGGCGCCGAAGGACTCGAGGAAGTCTGTGGTGGCCGAGAGTCCGCCTATGGGACACGACACCAGTACCCAATCGACGCCTGCCTTCTCGAGTTGCTCGAGCACGTCGCGATGACGGTCGGCCTCGACAGGCGGCGACATGATTTCCTGGCTGTACGAGTAGACGACGTCGATGTGGTCGGTGCGGCCGGCCGTGACCGCCTGTGCACGAAGTTCGGCGATATCACCGCCGAGTTGCTCGACCGGGCCGAGCGCTGCGGTGCGCGCCGTGGTGCTCAGGGTCGCGCCGCCGGACATCGGCATCCAGCCCTGAGCACGCTGGGCAACGCGTCGTCTGGTCAGTGTGGAGTTGCCTCCGATCCAGATCGGGATCGGATCCTGGACGGGGCGAGGTCGGGCGATGATGTCCTGCGCACTGAAATGCCGCCCCTGATACGAGAAAGGTTCGCCGCTCCAGTGCAGCGGGAGCACGTCGAGCGCCTCGTCGAACAGGGCGTTGCGCTCGTCGAAGTCGACGCCGAGTGCATGGAATTCGCGCTTCAGGTACCCGGTTCCGATGCCGAGGGTGAACCGTCCGCCGGACAGCTTGTCGAGCGTGGCGGCGGCCTTCGCGAGCAGGAACGGATTGCGGTAGGGAACCACTGCAAGATAGGTGAGCAGCCTCAGTCGCTCGGTCGCGCCGGCCACGTATCCGAGCGCGACGAACGAGTCGAGGGTCTGGTGGCCTCCGCGGTCGAGCCACTTCGCACCCGGCGCCGGATGCTCACTGAAAGAAAACGCATCGAATCCGGCCCGCTCCGCCGCGACGGCAACGTCGCGCAGTGGTCCCGGATCGAGAACATCACCGTCGGAGCCGCTGGTCTCCGGGTAATGGAAGATGAAGCGCATCGCCTGCCTCGTCGCACCTGAGAATCCGACTAGGATTCTGAATCGAGAAAATAATCCTTCCGATTCAAGATAGTCATATTCTCGGATGATGCAACAGGCTCGCAGCGAGACCTTTCCTCGGTTCGGTGTCGCTACTTCGCGTCGGCGCCGTCGAGCATCCACGTGTCGTCGATGCGCTTCACGGTGATGAGGAACCGCGTTGCGTCGGTTCGCCCCTCGGGGACGACGACGTTCTTGACGTCCTGGTCGAGGAACACCAGCACCGTGGCGGTGTCGCCGGCGAGCGTCTCGAGACCGGCGTGCGAGACCGTCGCAACTGACGAGCCCTGCCCGTTCTCGACGAGTCCGCGCAGGTCGCCCGCGACACCCGAGTACTTCGCCGCGAACTCTTCGGTGGAGGCCGCGGCCACGGCCTCGAGTGAATCGTCGAACGACTGGTAATCGTAGGTGCCCAGAGTTGTCGCGTACTCGCGAGCGGCGTCGACCGCCTCGATACGCAGCGAGTCGGTCTGCTCTGCCTGCCACCACCGGAATCCGAAGAAACCGGCGACGACAGCCAGCAGGACGATGACCACGATGGCGACCGCCCGTCCGATTCCGGAGCGTCGCATGGGCCGCTGATCCAATTCGTCGGTCTCCGCAGCCGCCGATGCCGACTCTTCGGTCGCGGCGTTCACCGACTTTCGGGTCGGGTCTTCGTCGGTCATTGCCCGAGTCCTTCCAGGAGGTTCCGCCAGTAGTTCAGGGCCTCGACCCCGGTCGGGATCAGGAGCGGATCGTCGGCCATGTCGGGACCCACCACGCTCCCGGGAGTGGTCTGCCCCTGCAGGCCCAGATCGTTCGGTCTCGGAGCGGCACGCGCGCCGCGTTGGGAGAGATCTTCTCCGGGCGGGCAGTACAGCGTCCGGTTGGGCTCACGTGGGCCTTCGTCACCGACCATCATCCGCTGAGTGTCGTAGACGCAGACCGGCCCCTGCGTCCCGACCAGAGAGAAGTCGGCGCGGTCCCCCTTGACGATGCCGGACAGGTCGGCGAGCGTCGCCGGCATCGCATCGAGGAGCGCGGAGGCCGCCGGCGCGCGAGGACCGGCCACCTCCCCGATCGTGACAAGGTTCGTCATCAGCACGCCGAAGTTGTCCGTCGTCCCGGCGAACAATTCTTCGGTGCGTGCAAGCGCATCGGGCGACCGGTCGAGCAAGTACACCAGCGATTCTTTGCTCCCGACAAGCTGGTCCGATACGTCGCGGAACGCGCGCATCGAGCCCGGGAACCCCTCCGAATTGCGCGCGAGTGAGTCGACCAGGCCCAGGCCTTCGTCGAGCAGCGTAGCAATGGTCGGCGCGCGTTCTGAGACCATCGTCGACAGAGCGTCGGCGTTCTCGATCAGTGCCTGCAGTTCCGGACCGGTGTCGCGCAACGCGGTACCCCAGGTGTCGCCCAGCGACACGATCGAATCGGCGTCGACACTCTCGATCAGCTCGGTCATGTGCACCAGCAACTTGTCGAGACGCATTCCCTGCATCTCCTCCGGCACCTCGAGCGTGTCGCCGCTGCGCAGATACGGCCCGTGCTCGGTCTCGGGCTCGATATCGAGGGCAAGGATGCCGATGGCCGTTGCAGTGGACACCCGGCCGACGCTACCGACCGGGATCTGTGTCCCGGGGTCGAGCGAGAGTTCCGCTGTCGACCCGACGCCACCCGGGTTGATCGTGACCGACTCGACGGTCCCCACCGCCACACCGCGGTAGGTGACCGAGGTGCCCGGTCCGATGCTGCGTGCATCGGCCAGATGCGCTGTCAGTTCGACGGCCCCGCCGAAGCTCTGCGGGCCCAGCACGTACCGGACGCCGAACGCGGTCGCGAAGACACCGACCAGCACGAACGCGACCAGCTGGATGAGAACGGGGCGGGTCATCCGATTCCACCCTGCAGCAGATCGGTCAGGCTCGACGCGATGTCGGGCGGCGGCGGTGCGTCGGTCTCCGCACTGGTCGGCACACCGCCGGTCACGAGCAGGTCGATCGCGGCAGGAATGTCGAAAGCACCGTCGAACAGCAGGTAGTCGCCCCGCACTGCCGAGTTGAAGCCGGTGATGAAGTCGTTGACGTTGACGAGCATCGACCCCACCGTCGTGTTGAAGTCGCGGATTCCCGCGGTGACCTCTGCGAGGTCGTCGACCGCGACGCCGATCGTGGTTTCATCGGCCATCACCGTGTCGATCGACGACACGGCTCTCGCCGTACTCGACACCAATGTCCGGAGGTCCTGTTGTTGCGCGGCGAGGACCCCGATCAGCGCAGCGCTGTCGGCGATCCCGTTGTCGATCAGTTCCTGCTGTTGTACGAGCCGCGCGGTCACCGAATCGACGGCCGCGAGTGTCCTTTCGAGGTACTCGGTGTTCTCGTCGGCCAGAGCCATAGTGGAGTCGAGCTCGGTGAGCATCGTGCGGATCGACTCCCCACGGCCGCCGAAGGCCGCATCGAGTTCGGTGGTGATGGTGCGGAGCTGGTCCAGTCCACTACCGTTCACGACGTTGCCGAGCATCGCGAAAGTGCTCTCGATATCGGGGCCGAGTTCGGTCCGGGTGATGGTGTCTCCGTCGGCGAGCAGTTCTTTCGACGCCTCGTCCGGCATGTCTATCCGAATGTACGGGCTCCCCAGCGCCGATTGCAGTCGCACGGACGCACCGACGTTCGCTGGCAGATCCACGGACTCGGTCATGCTGAATTCGACGAAGGCCTGCCGACCGTCGGTCGACATCGAGCTCACGCGGCCCACGATGGCCTGCCCGGCGCGGACCTCGGCACCGAGGTCGACGCGGTCGGCGCTTCCGAAGATCGCGGTCACGGTGTACGTGGAGCCGGGGCCGGTCCGGCCCATGGGCAGACTCTGGAAGCTCAGGGCGCAGCCGGACGTCAGCAGCGCGACCGCCGCGACCAGGACGACAACCACGGTCCTACTCCGCATCATCGCGGGCCTCCCTCGCCCAGCGCACGATCCAACGACTCGGGCACGAGGTCCTCGAACGGGTCGGACAGGTCGAACGGCACGGTGATCGGATTCGTGAAGCCTGCACCGGTGCACAGCGGCAGCGGGTCGCGGGCGCACAACTCCTGCGCGCGCGGAAACTGGCTGATCTGCGTCGAGATGTTCAACCGGATGCGGCCACGCCCGTTCTCTCCGATCGCCTGGTCGATGTTCTGCATGGCGAGCGGCAGGACGTCGAACAGTTCCGCGAATCCCACCTCGTTCGCGGCGAAGGTATCCGTGAGGGTGCGGGCGTTCGCCATGAGCTCTCGGGTGTCGCCACCACGCTCGGCGAGGAGCGTGTCGAGTTGATCCAGGATCGTGGTCAGCTGCGTGATCGGTGCCGAGACATCGACGTTCTGTCGCTGGAGTTCCTCACCGAGTTCAGCGACGCCGTCGACGAGTACTTCGAGCGATCCCTCACGAGAGTTCACCGCGTCCACGGCCGTCCCGAGATCGTCGATGAATTCGCCGATGCCTTCCGACTTGGCGCCGACTACCGATGTTGCCTGGCTGAGCGCGATGATCGCCTCGTTCATCTGCTCACCGAGCCCCTCCGTGGCCTCGGCGGACACTTCCAGTGTGCGGCCGAGGTCGCCGCCCTCGGGACCCATGGCGGCGGCGAGAGTATCGATGCTCTCGAGCATCTCGTCCCAATTGATCGGAGAATGACTGCGCTCGACGGGAATCACGTCTCCGGAGGAGAATTGGGCTCCGTCGCGGTAGGCGGGCGCGAGTTCCACAAACCTGTCGCTGATCACGGATGGATTCATCACGAACGCCGAGACGTCCTCGGGCAGCCCGATGTCGGACGGCACGCTCATCGTCACCTCGACGTGGGTCCCGGCGGGACGCACCTCTTCGACCGTACCGACGGGAAGGCCCAGCACCGCCACGTGGCTACCCGGGTAGATCCCGCTCACGGTGGCGAACTGCGCGGTGACGGTGCGGGTCCGGTCGGGACCCACGACGTACCAGACTCCGGCCGCGCACAACGCCAGCACCGCGAGGATCGCAACCATACGGATGGACCGCGTCTTCAGCACCGGATTCACTTGCAACCCTCCATCACTCCGATGGAGCACAGGAAATTGTCCGGAATCGGCCCGGCAGGGGCATGGACGTCGACCCACGTCCCGTTACCCGCGGCATTCGTGGCTGCGCGCAGGGCCGACGGGAATTCGACAAGGATACGGTCGATGTTGTCGGCGTTCGCCGCGAGTGTCTCGGTCACCGAACGCATGTTCACGAGCAGCCCGTTCAGGTCGTCGGAGTTGTCGGTCAGGAACGTCGCGGCCGACTCCGTGAGTGTGCGAAGATCCTCGACCAGCTGGGACAGCCCTTCCTTTCTGGCGGAAAGGATGCTTACCACCGCGGTCGAGTTCTCCACGAGCGCGGCAACGTCTTCGCTCTGCTCGCTGACGATCGACGTGAGTGATTTCGAGGCCTTCAGTAGGGACGTGACCCGTGCGTCGTTGCGAATCAGCATCTGCGAGGTCGCCTCCACCCCCGCGAGCGCGGAGGAGATCTGCTCCGAATCTGCGGGCATCGTATCGGCGAGGGTCTGCATCATCGCCTCGAGCCCGTCGACATCGAGTCCGTCGGCCACGTGCTCGGCGTCGGTGGCGAGCTCGTCGAGGCTGTAGGGCACACCGGTGCGCGCCAACGGAATCGACCCGTCGTCGAGTTCACCGGCTCCGGCGGGACTCACCGAAAGATACCGCTTGCCGAGGACGGTCTCGAGCTTCACCTCTGCCGTGGTGCGGTCGCCGAGGTTCTGCGATCGGTCCACTCGGAAGTCGACGATCACGCGATCACCCGACAGTTCCATCGACTCGACCCGTCCGGCCGGGACTCCGGCCACGTAGACGGGGTCGTTCGGCGTCAAGCCGGCCGCATTGGCGAGTTCGGCGGTGTACGAATCCGTGCGGAGCCAGTACGTCACCGTCGGAGCTGCCAGCGCCACCAGCATGAGGCCTGTGACCAACGCAATACCGGCGACACCCAGAATCACCGGGTTCGCATTGCGGTCGTGCCGGCCCGAGAAGATCGCGGCGAATGTGTCGCGAAGTGTGCGTACGATACACCGAGACGTCCCACGCCGAAAGCGGCTCATCGGCACACCTCCGAATAGGTCGACCCGAAGATGTTCGTATCGAAGTCGTTCGATTCGATCGTGAAGTTGCACATGTAGAGGTTGAGCCAGCCACCGTAATCGCCGATCCTGTTGATCTTGTGGCCGAGTTCCGGCAGCAACGTCATCGATCGGTTGAACTCGTCGGTCTGCGGAATCCAGGCATCGGTCATCGCCCGCAGGTCAGCGACGGTGGTGTCCAGCGGCGCCATGGCACCGGACATCAGCACCGCGGTGGATCGCACCGCCGAGGAACCGCGATCGATGAGGGCGGCGAGTTGGCCGGTGTCGCCCGCGAGCGCCTGCCCCACCACGTTCATACCCGAGATGAGTTGCGATACTTCGCCGCTTCGACGATCGACGACCGTTGCGAGTTGTTCGAGGTTCACGATGACGTCACCCAGGACCTGCTCCTGCTCGACGATGTCGGTGCTGACGGAAGCCACGTGCAGCAGCAGGGATTCGAGAGTCGCGCCCTGCCCTTGGAACGCGTCGACGACCGAGGACGCCAACGAGTTCATCTGCGCCGGATCGATTGCCTCGAACAACGGCTTGAACCCGTTGAGCAGGGCCGTGAGGTCGACAGGGGGTGTGGTCTGTTCGATCGGAATGGTCGAGCCCGGTTCGAGCACCGGGCCGGATGTGCCGTCGGGCAGGCTCAGGGCGACGTACCGGACACCGATCATGTCGCCGTAGTTGATGTCGGCGAGTACGTCGGTGGTGAGTTCGTGACCGGTTTCGATCTCGAATTCGACTGCAGCAAGAGATGTTCCGTCGTCTTGCGGCTCGAATCTCACTTCCGACACCCGGCCGACACGCACGCCCGCGAGTGTGACGTCGCTGCCGGGGGTGAGGCCTTCGACGTTGGTGAACTCCGCAGCGTAGTCGCTGGTGGATCCGATGATGGGACGCTCCAGGGTGTTACCGACGACGACCGCGGCAAGCACTCCGACCATGCACAACCCGGCGAGCTGGATCCCCGGACCGATATTCGACTTCACGGAATACTCACCGCCGCTCCTCGGACGAGCGGGCCCAGAAGGACCGAGGCCGCAGTGGACGGATCGCGTAGTAGCGCTGCAGGGTCGGCGGGGTCGAGACCGGCGGAGATCTGCTCGAGGAATCCGAGCGGCGCGCTCTCCTCGGCGGCCGACACGACCTGTCGGCGAGCGGTCGCCGAGGTCTGGACCGGGTCGCCGCAGTTCGCTCCCTCCATGCCGGGGTATCGCGGACAATCCGCGCTGGTATACGGCATGGGGTCGGCGAGATCGGCGATGGCGGTGATGTTGAACCGTCCGGTCGAGAACACTCGCGCGCCCGCTTCACCGAAGACTCCCAGGTACTTCAATGTCTCGTCGAGACCCTCCGTGTTGCCGGCGAAGGCTCCGACGACCGGTGCTCCGTTGCGCACGACCGCAATCATGTTGTCGGTGTTCGAGGAGACGAGGTCGGCTCCCCGTGCTCCGAGTGCGGCACCGCCGGAGAGCAGACGGGCGATCCCGTCCTCGCGCGAGAGGACGATCCGCGACAGCTCCGAGGCGCTCTGCATGACGGTGATGACATCGTCGGTGGCGGCGGACATCGATTCGGCCACGGCAACCATCTGCGGCGCCGCTGCGATACCGGCGTCGACGAGCGGGCCCAGGTCCTCCGTCAGCGCGGCCATCCGGTCGATCGTCGCGCCCAGGTATTCTCCGCGACCGTTCAGAGCCTGGCTCACGGCGTCGAGCGCGGTGGCCAGCTGTTCGGGACGCAACTGTTCGAGCAGGTCGGCGGCACGATAGTAGAGGTTGGCGAGTTGCACGGCCTCGTCCGACGTATCGACGGTGACCTCGTCGCCACCCGAGAGCCGCGGGCCGATCGCCGGGTCCTCCGGTGGGACGAGTTCGATGAACACGTCGCCGAACAGCGTGCGCGGCACGATCCGCACCATGACGGACGCGGGGATCTCGGCGATCCGGCCCTGGCCGAGCTGCATGGTCAGGCGAGAGCTGGCGACCCCCGCATCGATACCGACGACGGAACCGACATGTACCCCCTGGTACTGCACACCCGCGGCATCATGGATCAGGCCCGCTTCCGCCGGGACCGTCGCCGTGACCTGCGGATCACGCGAGAGCGAACCCGCGCCCGAAGCCACGAGCAGCGCTCCGACCGCGACCAGGACGACGGACGCGACCGTACCGATGACGGCGAGCATGCCTCTGCTCGGCCCCTCGGTCCGGTTCTTACGTCGCATCCAGGAGCCGCTCTCGGTTCCCACTCGTTCGACGGTGGCAGTGGTCGTCATGACAGCCCGACCCCCGGGATCGTCGGAACCAGACCCCACAGCGCGAACGTCAGGACCACATCGGTGATCCCGATCGCAAGGATGCTCGTACGCAATGCACGCCCGGCGGCGCGGCCCACACCCTCGGGCCCGCCCGAAGCGTAGAACCCGTACGAGCAGTGGACGATCGCGACGATTATCGCGAACACCACGGCCTTGGTGAGTGAGTACCACAGGTCGGTCGGCGACAATGCGAGATGGAAGTAGTAGTCGTAGGTGCCCGCGGAGTTTCCTTGGAAGTTCACGACGACGAGCCGGGTAGCGACATAGGAACCCAGCAGACCGACCATGTAGATCGGAATGACGCACACCGCGGCCGCAATGAGGCGGGTACTTGCAAGGAAGGGAACCGATCTCACGGCCATTGCGTCGAGTGCGTCGATCTCGTCGGAGATCCGCATCGCGCCGAGTTGCGCGGTGAAGCCGGTACCGACCTTGGCGGCCAACGCGATCGACGCGACAACCGGAGCGAGTTCGCGGGTATTGGCGATCGCGGAGAGCATCCCCGACAGCGACGTCATGCCGATGAGTTCGAGACCTCGTTGGGTTTCGACACCCACCATCATGGCGGCAACCGCAGACATCGCGAGCACGATGCCGATCGTGCCGCCGCCGGCCAACAGCGACGCGTAACCGAAGCTGACTTCCCCGACATGGCGTAGGACATGCGAGAAGTACCGGTGCAACGCCGTGGGGATACCGGCTATCACGCGAAAAGCGAAGACGACATGGCGGCCGACTTCGGCGCATTCGTCGACGACGGCGGCGACCGGCCGGCCTACTGCCGAGCGCGCCCGGGTCGCGGCGGTGTATGAGATCATCAGTACGTACCCACCGCCGGCACCATCACGGTGTATATCTGGGACAGAACGGTATTCACGACGAACACCATGATGAAGGCGAGGACCACGCCTTCGTTGACCGCATCGGCGACACCACTCGGGCCGCCCTTGGCATGAAGCCCCTTGAACGACGCGATGAGGGCCGACGTGACCCCGAAACAGGCCGACTTGACCATCGCCATGGCGAAGTCCGACAGTCGCCCGTACTCGGAGAGGGTACGGAGGAACGCTCCACCGGACCCGTCGTTGAGATATATCTCGTACAGGTAGCAGGCGCCGATACCGACGACCGTGACGAGCGCACACAGAATCATCGACACGAGCACCGCCGCGATGAGTCGCGGCACCACGAGGCGCTCGATCACATTGAGACCCAATACCTCCATCGCGTCGATCTCTTCGCGGATGGTGCGCGAACCGAGGTCGGCGCAGATCGCCGAACCACCGACCCCGGCGAGCATCAGCGCGACCACCAGTGCCGCAGCCTGCCCCACGACGACGAACGACACGATCGCGCCGGAATAGGCGCCGGCGCCGAGCTGTCCGGCGAGGGATCCCACCGACACGGCGATGAGCACACCGATCGGCAACATGAGCAGCAGTGACGGTCCGCTGCATACCCTTGCTATGAACAGAGCCTGCGTGATCGTCTCCCCCAGAGACAGCTTCCGCTCGATGATGACACGGAACGCCGCGACGAGCGTCTCGAGCGAGAAGCCGACCAACGCGCCGATCTGGATAGCAAGATCGTGCGCCGGGCCTTTCGCCTTCGGTAGCTCGAATGCCACGTTCCCCACCCCCTCGGTGCCCACTGTTCACATGCCGGGGCTCGGCGACCTGTGTCCGGCTCGTCCCCTGCGCCGGAGCCCAGCCCTGCGTCGGAGCCCAGCCCCTGCGTCGGAGCTCAGCCCTGCGTGACTGCGGACAGTCCGCCCCGCAGATCGCCCTTGACGACCTTGCCGCTGGCGTTACGCGGCAACGCCTCCACGATCACGATCTCCTTCGGGTGCTTGTAGCGCGCGAGGTGCTCGTCGAAGTACGGTTGCAGCTCTTCGAGGGTGAGATTGCCGCGGTCCGGCGTCGGCGCGACGACCGCGACGGGAATCTCGCCCCACTGCGCGTCGGGCCGGCCGACGACCGCTGCCTCCAGAATCGCGGGATGCCCGAAGAGGACGTTCTCGACCTCGGCGCAGTAGATGTTCTCGCCGCCGGAGATGATCATGTCCTTCTTGCGGTCCACGACGTAGACGAAGCCTTCGTCGTCGACTCGCACAAGATCGCCGGAATGGAACCATCCACCGTGGAAGGCATCCGACGTGGCCGTCGGGTTGTTCCAGTAGTCGCGCATCATGGTGGGGCCGCGGTAGACGATCTCGCCGACCTCACCGGCAGCGACATCGTTCATCTCGTCGTCGACCACTCGCGCCTGGATTGTCGGGATGACGCGACCGACGGAACCGAGCTTGCGGATCGCGTCCGCGCCGTCGAGCACGCACGTGATCGGCGACATCTCGGTCTGGCCGAACACTGCGACGTTGAATGCGTCCGGGAAGGTCTCGGCCATGGCGCGCAGAATGGTGTCGGAGCTCGGCGCGGCACCCCACGAGATGTTGCGCAGAGCGAGCTTGCGCGGGTTCGCCTGCTGTGCGGCACACACGGCCTGCCACTGCACCGGCACGAGGAACAAGCTGGTGACCTGCTCGGCCTCGAGCACGTCGAGCAGCGCACCGGGGTCGAATGCGCCGACGGGGTGGATCACGGTGCTGGTGCCGAGCATGAGGCTCGGCGCGATCGAGCCGAGCGCAGCGATATGGAACATCGGCGAGGCACAGAAGCCGATGCCGGACTCGTC
The DNA here is from genome assembly GCF_055230935.1 of Rhodococcus ruitaii. Classification (NCBI taxonomy): domain Bacteria; kingdom Bacillati; phylum Actinomycetota; class Actinomycetes; order Mycobacteriales; family Nocardiaceae; genus Rhodococcus; species Rhodococcus ruitaii. The sequence continues at coordinate 76,464 of NZ_JBUYWC010000018.1, forward strand.
GAACTGCTGGAACGCCCGGATGCAGGTGAGCGCTTGAGCTTCCATGTTCGAGTGGGTGAGTACCGCGCCCTTCGGTCGGCCGGTGGTGCCCGAGGTGTACATGATCAGAGCCGGGGTGTCGTTCGGGATATCGACCTGTGGGTGTGGGTCGCCCTCTTCGGCCACGAGGGTGTCGTACGACACCGCGTCACCCTCGGGTTCTGCGCCGATGGTGATCGCCAGGTCGATGCCTTCGGACTGCGCTCGGGCGGCGGCAGCGAGCGGCACGAGCGGGCCCTCGGCCACGATCGCCTTCGCACCGGAATCCGCCACGAGGAACGCGACCTCGGATGCGGTGAGACGAAAGTTGACCGGTACTGCGATCGCTCCGATTGCGTTGGCTGCCAGGACGATCTCGACATACTCGGGGCGGTTGAGCATCAGGATGATGATGCGATCGCCGAACCCGATGTCGCGACGTGACAGCGCATCCGCAAGCTTCTCGATGCGCTCGTCCAGCTGCGACCAGGTGGTCGACTCGCCGAGGAAACGGAACGCGGTGCGGTCGGGCGTCATCAGCGCGTGACGCGCGACCTGGTTGTTCCAATTGTTACTGCGGTAGCGGTGGGCATCCGAGACAGAGGAGGAAACCATCGACGGTCCTTTCGAGACAGGAAAGGTTCGGGACGAAGGGCGCGGCAATTGCCGGGTTCCGGTGTGATGCACACTACAGGCAAACTCCGATTATGACCAGAGCTTTGTTAACGGAGATTCTCATAACATCGACCGAGATAATAATCCGCCGGCACGCAGCACACCTCCCGAAGAAACGCGCGTTAAATAGCATGTGATCAGCTATTTGGTGATCGGGTGGAAACGCGTTTCGGGACCGTGTCCGCACCCGTTCCGCTCACGACATGTGCATACGGCCTCTAGGCGAACTTGGGCCGTCGCTTCTGCAGCATGGCCATGGCACCCTCCGCGAAATCCGCGGAGGCGAGCAGTTCGATCTGACCTGCCTTCTCAAACACCAGCGCATCCTCGAGAGCCGGCAGGGTCGCGTTGTTGAGCGCCTCCTTGGTGAGCGCCAGAGCCCGCCGGGGCCCGCTCGCCGAGCGGGCTGCCACTGCATCGACGTGCGCAGCGAGTTCGCTGTCCGGGAGGGTGCGGGCCACGAGACCGAAGCGGTCGGCGTCGGCCGCGGAGACACGTTCGCCAAGCAGCGCCATCTCAGCCGCGCGGGCACGGCCGATGGCCGCCGGCACCAACAAGCTCGATCCACCGTCGGGCATGAGCCCGATGTTGACGAATGCCAAGAGGAAATACGCACTGTCGGCCGCGTACGTGAGATCGGCCGCTACCGCGATCGACACACCGACGCCGGCGGCCGGCCCGTTCACTGCCGCGATGACGGGCACGGGCGAGTCGACGATCGCGCGAATCACCGAGTTAGCGGTGTCCATCACGACATTCGGATCTGCCGGGTTCGCTCCGGCAGCCGCGAGGTCTGCTCCGGTGCAGAACGCGGCGCCCTCACCCGTGAGAACGATGGTGCGTACCTGCTCGCCCCTCCCGGCCGCGGTCACCGCGTCAGCCAATGCACCCATCGTCTCGAGATCGAGCGCGTTCATCCGCTTCGGACGGTTGATCGTGAGACGGAGAATTCCACCCTCGAGCGTCGAGCGCAGCCCTTCCACGGCGACTCCTTCCGTCGTCTCGGTCATGCTCGCACTCCTGCCTTCGCAGCAACGATGCCGTTCAGGCGTCCGGTGATGATCTCCTCGGCTTCGGAGATCATTCGTTCGACCAGCTCAGCCACCGTCGCGATGTCGGCGAGCTCCGCACCGCGGGACTCGATTTCGACGACCTCTTTACTCACCGCGTTCGCCCCGACACGTGCCGTGTTGCGCAGCGTGCGGAAGATCAGCTTCGTGTCGAGCTCGCTGTTCGCCACGATCTGTTCCTTGACCCGCTGCGCCACAGGCGACTCGACGGTGCACATGAATCGGGTGCCCATGTTCACGCCGTCGGCGCCGAGAGCGAGCGCGGCGACGAGACCGCGTGAATCGGCGATGCCGCCGGACGCAATCACCGGAATCCGGAGTCTGCGGGTGGCGGCGGGAATGAGGACCAGACCGGGAACGTCGTCCTCGCCGGGATGCCCGGCACACTCGAAACCGTCGATGCTCACGGCATCGACTCCCACTCGCTCCGCTTTGAGGGCGTGCCGAACACTCGTGCACTTGTGGATGACCTTGATTCCCACATCCTTGAAGAAGGGCAGATCATCGACCGGGGTGGACCCTGCAGTCTCGACGATCTTGACGCCCGACTCGATGATCGCGGCGCGATACTCGGCGTACGGCGGCGGTGTGATCGACGGCAGGATGGTGAGGTTGACACCGAACGGCTCGGTGAATCGGGTCCTCAAGTGTCCTCCTCGAATCGGCGCAGGACGCTGCACTACGCCCCCCACGTCACCGTCCTTCCCGAGTGGACAGGAAGAATCGGTGTTAACTTTGATGGTCGTCACAGAATTTGTCAATACACCGTGTTCTGCGGTTTTGATGTGAATTCGATGCCATATTCGCGTTCCGATTCAGAGGTTTCGGCTGTTACCTTTAGAGTTGGGTGGCTCTCCGCGATCGGTCGCGGATCCGACACAATCGACGAGGAGTTCAGGGTGGCCGAACACGCGCAGGTCGGGGCGCGCGCACGAGCGAACTCCGGTAGCAAGACCACGGCCGGGAAGACCATGGCCGGCAACACCACGGCGGTGCGCCGCCGACCCAAGAACCGCAAGGCGCAGATCGCAGCCGTCGCTGCCGAGGCATTCAGCGAGCGTGGCTACCACGGCGTGAGCATCGACGAGATCGCGAAGACCGTCGGAATCTCCGGGCCGGCCCTCTACCGCCATTTCCCGAACAAGTACGCGCTGTTCCTGTATGCGGTCAACGAGCTGGCAGACTCGCTCGAAGCGGCCGTCGACGAGTTCGACGCCGTCGACAACACCGACCCGAGCGACACCCTCGACCGTCTCCTGTCTGCGACTATCCGCACCACCATCGCCAACCGCCGGACCGGTGGCCTGTACCGCTGGGAACGCCGCTACCTGTCGAAGGACGACGGCCTGCAGGTTCGCGACAAGATGGTCGCGATCAATCGGCGCCTCGCCCACCTCGCCGCACAGCTGCGCCCCGATCTCACCGACTCCGACGACGTCGTGCTCAGTACCGCGCTACTGAGCACGATCGGGTCGATCACCACGCACCGCGCGCCACTGTCGAACCGTCGACTCCAGCAGCTCCTGTTGGGCGCGTGCCACTCGATCCTGGCGACACCGCTCGTCCCCGTCGATTCGGATTCCGGGAAACCACAGGCCAAACGCGGTCTCGCGACATCCAACAAGCGTGAAGTGCTACTGCACGAAGCGGTTCTACTGTTCGACGCGCGCGGCTATCACGATGTGAGCATCGAGGAGATCGGCGCTGCAGCGGGCATCAACGCCTCGGGCGTGTACCGGCACTTCCCGAGCAAGGCCGATCTACTCGCCGCAGCCTTCCACCGCGCGGGCGATCGCGTGGCGATGTCCGTGGAATCAGCCCTGACCGGATCGTCCACCCCCGACCAGGCACTCGAGCACCTCGTGGACGTGTTCGTTCGGTTGGCGTTCGACCACAGTGAGCTGATGTCGGTCTATTTCGCCGAGATCGGCAACCTCCCGAAGCCTCATCGCAGCAACCTCCGCAACATCCAGCGCCTGAACATCGAGGAGTGGGCACGCATCGTCGCCGAATTGCGCGCCGATCTCTCCGCCGTCGAATGCCGTTTCCTCGTCCACGCTGCGCTCATCCTCTCGCTCGACGTCGGGCAGGTGATGCACTTCCGGCGAACGGAATCCAACCAGCGTCGAGTGCAGCAATTGATGCTGGCGGTACTCGTGGGCAACCGCGGCGTTCCGGTCGAGGAAGCGTCCTCATGACCCGCGTCGCGCGCGCAGCCGTACTGCGCGAACACGACGCTCCCCTGCGGATCGAACCCGTTGTCGTCCCCGAGCTTCGGCCCGACGAGATCCTTGTGAGGATCCGCGGGGTCGGGATCTGCCACACCGATCTCACCGCAGCGGCCGGCGGAGTTCCGATTCCGCTTCCTGCCGTACTGGGCCATGAGGGGTCCGGGGTTGTCGCGGAGGTCGGGTCGAGCGTCGTGGGCCTGCGCGTGGGTGATTCGGTGGTCATCGGCCCGTATTCGGTCTCGGCGCGGTGGAATCGGTGGGGGCCGAAGCAGTGATCCGCCAGGCGATGTCGTCACTCACGAGCCCCGGAGTGTGCGCGACCCTCGGTTTACGCGGCGGACGGAACCCCATCACGATCGATCAGACACATCTGCTCAGTGGTCGCACCCTGACCGGGGTCATCGAGGGCGACGCCGACCCGCACATCTTCCTCCCCGAACTCGCCGCATTCTGGCGCGACGGTCGTTTCCCGGTCGAGAAGATCACCAGCACATTCCCTTTCGATAAGCTCGACGACGCCTTCACCGCGGTAGCCGCAGGTGAGGTCGTCAAGGCCGTACTCACCTTCGACTGACAGGAACCGACATGGACGTTGGCCAGGAGCTTGCAGCACTGCGTAGCCGTACCGACCGGATCGATCCTCGCGAGCTCGATGCCCTCTGGGAACGACTCGAGCCCGCACGAATCGACGACCTGATCGGATATCGCTGGAAGGGATTCAGTTTCGACACCGGCCATCGCACCCACGAGATGCTCGGCGGCGCCCGCTGGTACGGGAAGTCGTTCGCGTCGGTCTCCGAGGTCCAGCCTCTCGTGTGCCGGGACGAGGACGGGGAGTTGTTCTCCGACAAGAAGACCGGTCGTGGCGAAGCGAGCCTGTGGGACGTGGTGTTCCGGGGCGAGGTGACCGCAACGATGGTGTACGACGGGATGCCGGTGTTCGACCACTTCAAGAAGGTCGACGACGATACCGTGATCGGCGTGATGAACGGCAAGGGCGGTCTCGTCTTCGACAACGGCGAGCACTATTGGTTCGGCCTCGAACGCGACGTCGCACTCTGATTCACCGATCACATGTGAATGCCGCCCTCCGCCGAGCGACTCGGCCGGGGGCGGCATCCGCCGTTGCGGTGTCAGACGATGCGGCGGCCCGAGGCGAATCGGCGCCGCATATCGCGCAGGTAATATGTGGCCGACAGCTGCCGGATCGGCCGCGGCACCTTTCGGTACACCGGGGGAAAGACCTTCCAGAACAGATCGAACCGGCGCTGGTCGCGGGGGCTCCACGGCAGGGAGAACTCGTCGCGCATGCGTTGCGGCAGAAGGCCGGTAGTCATGAAACGCTGCAGCGGCATGAGTAGCTTCACAGGCAGGGGCGAGTCTCCGCCCTGGAGCAGACCGCGGGCGAAGGAACGCACCTTCTCGTCGACTTCCATCGTCGCGATCATGTTGTCCCAGTATGCGTCGAACTCCGCGCGGGTGGCCGGCCACATGTCTTCCTTGACCTGAAGCGCCGTGCCGTAGACCGCGGACTGTCGGTAGATCCACTCGAGGTCGGCGTCGGAGAGCTTGTGGAACATGCGCTCATACATTTCGACGCCGTTGCGGTAGAGCGTTGACGCAACCCACAATTGAAGCTCAGGGTCGAACGCGTTGTAGGTCTCGGACCGCACCGGAACGTGGGCCTGGTTGACCATCCGGACGATCTGCTTGCGCTCCTCGGGACTGCCGAGAGTAACCGCGTAGACATAGGTCATCGTGGTGCGCAGCCGGTCGAGTGGACGATGGAGAGTAGTGCTGTGGTCGGCCACACCGTGCCCGGTGCCTCGGTCAGCGAGTTGCAGCAGCACGGTCGATCCAGCCCCCAGGAGAAGCATCGATTCACCGACGAAGTCCGCAATGTCGACCGAACCCCGCTCGATCGGAGCGAAATCGGCGCGGCCATCGGTGTCGTCGCCCCCTGCCACCACACTGGGCCCGTTCGCTTCCACTGATGATGCCATGGGTCGCCTCCTCGGCGAAGGACGGATGCTGCACTGTCATCCAAAGTGTGCACGACCGTGTTCAGATAAGCAAGAGGGCTTGCTCCCTAATTTCCGCCGTCGGCCTCGGCGACCCGTGTCCGGTGCGCCAGCAACCGGACTGCAGCATCCTCGAACTGCACGAGAGTCTGCGTGGTGACCTCACCCCGATCACCCGCACGCATCGCGGCGATGAGCCGCTCGTGCGACCGCACGGCAACGACTCCCCACTGCCGATCCCGTGCGAAAAGCCGATACGGCAGGGTGCGCGCGGCGGTATCGAGGAACCACGCGAGCTTCGGGCTGTTCGCTATGCGGTTCACCTCGCGGTGAAAGCACCACTCGGCGTTAGCAATACGTTCGACGTCCGGCGCTCCACCCGAAACCGGCGAACCATTCGACGCCGTCACGCGAACACGCAGACGCTCGTTGAGCCCCGCCAGAACCTCGAGGTTGCCGGCATCGGCGTGGTCGGTCGCCCGCAAGGCGAGCTCCACCGCGAGTTTCCCTTGCAGCCAGAAGATGTCGTCGATATCGGAGTTGGTCAACGGCGACACACGATACCCACGGTTCGGCGCGGACTCGACCATGCCCTCACCGCGGAGCGTGAGCAACGCCTCCCGCACCGGGGTCACGCTGACTCCAAGTTCGGCTGCAGTGTCGTCCAATCGGATGAAGTCGCCTGGCCGGAAGGCCCCCGACATGATTGAGCTGCGCAGGTGAGCGGCCACCTCGTCGGACAATTGGGGGCGCCGCCGCATGCGTGACGACACAGATCGCGATGCGTTGCGTTCGGCAGCAACGGCATCGGTTGCGCGTGCCGGAAGGGCCATGTGCTTCTCCTGACGGCCCAGAGGGCGAGTGGATCGGGCTTGTCCGTTCGGTGCGAGGCGCATAGTGTGAGCTCCACTACAGCCAATCACATCAAATATATGTGAGGCGATCCGTCAGAAAGCGTCAAAAAATGACACAGAAGAGCAGTACGACGGGCTCGGACACCACCACCTCGAAGACCGGGGGCGAGTCGTCCGCCACCACCTTCGCCAGCCTCGACCCACGCTCAGGCGACGTGATCGCCGAGTATCCCATCGCCGATCAGGCAGCGGTAGACGAGGCAGTCGACCGTGCTCGTATCGCCACACGCTGGTGGGATGCACAGGGGTACCGCGGGCGTCGCGAATGGCTCCTCGAATTCAAGAAGGCTGTCGCCCAGGATGCGGTCGCCCTTGCGACGCTGGTCTCACGCGAGACCGGCAAGCCGTACGGTGACGCATTCCTCGAGGTCATGCTTGCGATCGAACACCTGGATTGGGCAGCGAAGAACGCGAAGAAGGTACTCAGAGCTCGGAAGGTGCCCTCGGGAATCGCGAGTTTCAACCAGGCCGCAACGCTCGGGTACACGGCACTCGGTGTCGTCGGTGTCATCGGCCCATGGAACTACCCCGTATACACCCCGATGGGTTCGATTTCCTACGCCCTCGCCGCCGGCAACGCCATCGTCTTCAAGCCGAGCGAGTTGACGCCGGGTGTCGGCAAGTGGCTCGAGGAGAAGTGGAACTCCATCGCACCGACCCAGCCCGTGCTCCAGGTCGTGACCGGCCTCGGCGAAACCGGGTCTGCGCTTACTCGCGCGGGTGTCGACAAGATCGCGTTCACCGGTTCCGGCCCGACTGCCCGCAAGGTGATGGCCGTGTGTGCCGAGTCGCTCACCCCGCTCGTCGCCGAGTGCGGCGGCAAGGACGCGATGATCGTCGCGGCCGATGCCGACATCGACAAAGCGGTGGACTTCGCAGCGTTCGGCGCGTTCGGCAATGCCGGGCAGACCTGCGCGGGCGTCGAGCGCATCTACGTCGTCGAGTCCGTTTACCGGGAGTTCCTCGACAAACTGACGGCCATCGTGAAGCGGGCCACGCCAGGCGGAAGCGACGAGTCGACATACGGCCCGATGACGCTGCCCCGCCAAGTCGATATCGTGCGCAGCCACATCGAGGATGCACTCTCCAGCGGGGGCACCGCGGTGGTCGGCGGCACCGAGTCTGTGGGCGAACGCATCATCGAGCCCGTGATCCTCACGGACGTGCCCGAGACGTCGCGCGCGGTGTGCGAGGAGACCTTCGGTCCCACCGTCGTCGTCAACCGGGTGCGCGACCTCGACGAGGCGGTCGACCGGGCCAACGGCACGGCGTACGGCCTCGGCGCATCGATCTTCATCGGTAGCAAGTCCAAAGGTCGTGAACTGGCCGAACGCCTCCGCAACGGCATGGTCTCGGTGAATTCGGTGCTCGGCTTCGCAGGAATCCCGTCGCTGCCGTTCGGCGGTATCGGCGAATCCGGATTCGGTCGCATCCACGGCGCCGACGGACTCCGGGAGTTCAGCCGACCCAAGTCGGTCACGGTCGAGAGGTTCAGCTCGCCGCTGAAGCTGATGAGCCTCGAACGACCCGAGCGCGACCTGAACCTGTCCGCAAAGATGCTGAAGTTCATGCACGGGAGGTAGACAGATGACCACCACAGGACCGCGGGCGAAGCGGTCGCGTAAGCCGGCCGTCGCCACGCCGCCCGAAGCGCGGAGCGAGAAGGCAGGGCCGATCGAGAAGGCAGGGCCGATCGAGAAGGCAGGGACGTTTCCCGGACCGAATCGCGACCCGCATCCGAAAGCCGGGCGATACGGCTGGCTGAAAGTAGTCGAGGACCTCGACCCCCTCACCCATCACCAGGACATCCTGCGGATCACCGCGGGATACGAGTTCCCGTGGGACTACCAGCGGTCGCTCGAGTTCGCGCTGTTCCGCACGTACTGTGTGCCGACCATCTCCGAGTTGCTCGCCCGCACCGGCGAGTTCGAGCGTCGGCCGCAGAAGCGATACGACGACACCGCCCTGTTGATGGCCGAACTCATCGAGCACGGGTACGACGCCGAACGCGGGCGTGAATCGCTGCGCAACATCAACCGTATGCACGGTAAGTACTCGATCGACAACGACGACATGTTGTACGTGCTGTCGACATTCGTGTACGACCCGTTGGACTGGATCGACAACTACGGCTGGCGTCGCCTGCATCCGAAGGAGCGGCTCGCGTCGTTCTACTTCTACCGGCAGGTCGGAATACGGATGGGCATCAAGGACATCCCGGAGTCGTTCCAGGAGTTCCATCGGTTCAAGCTCGAATACGAGCGGAAGATGTTCGACTACAGCGACGACAACCACGCCATCGGGACCTACACGCTCGATCTCTTCAAGTCGTGGTACCCGAAGGCACTCGGTCCCGGTGTCGAGAAGGTCGTGTACTCCCTGATCGACGACCGGATGGCCAGGGCGTTCGGATTCCCCAAAGGGTCACCGCGCATGCGGGCAGTGTCGGAGAGCGCACTGCGGATGCGCTCCGCTCTTGTCCGCAGATTCCCCAAGCGCAGGATATCGGTGTCGGGAGGCAATGCCACCAACCGCACGTATCCCGGTTACCCACTGGGCTATCGTCCGCGGGATCTCGGCGTCTGATAGCGATCGCCGCCGCACACTGAACTGGACGTGCCCGCGCGCAGGCTCATACCGTCGCGCGCTTGGGCATCCTCGACCCGAGAGACGGCAACGCGAACGCCGACGCGAACACGACGATGGCGCAGGCGCCGCACGCCAGATACACGATGACGAACCCGCGGGGGTCGATGCCGCCCGCAACCATGTGCGCAGCGAGCACCGTCGCGACCACCGCGCTACACACGGTGCTGCCGACAGTCCGGAGCAGGACATTGACACCGTTGGCGGACGCGTTCTGCGACAGTGGGACGGCGCTGAGCAGCAGGATCGGCAGTGTGCAGTACACGAAGGTCGTTCCGATCGCGGCGATGAAGATGGCCGCTACGACCGTCCACAGCGGCTTGTCCGGAACCGCGTGCACGGAGTAACCCACGATCAGGAACGTCGCGCCGATCATGATCGCGATCTTCGGGCCGAACCGGTCGGAGACCCGTGAGGCCACAAGGGCGAAGATCATCATCGCGAAGCTGGCTGGTAGCTGACATATCGCCGCTTGCAGGATGGTCAGGCCGTAGCCTGCCCCGTGCTCTGGCGATGCCTGGAGCAGCTGCGTCGTGATGAGAGTGTTTCCGTAGAAGGCGAAGCCGACGAGCAGCGCGGACAGGTGCGGGGTCAGGACCGAACGCCGCACGGACACCCTCAGGTCCACGAGCGGATTCCGGTTCCGTAGCTGCTGGAAACTCCAGACCGCGAACAGCAGAATCGAGCAGGCGAACATGGTCAGGACCGCGACGCTCGTCCACCCCCACGCGCTGCCCTGCGTGATCGGCACCAGTAGGCAGATCAGTGCGCCGGAGAGACCGGCGGCTCCGCCGACGTCGAACCGACCACCGGTGCGGGTCGTCGACGGGGCGATGACGAACGACGCCGCGACGGCGACCCCCGCGCCGATCGCCGTGGTCACCCAGAACAGCAGGTGCCAATCCGCGAACTGGACGATCGCGGCGGCGAACGGGATACCCACGGCCGTACCGATACCGAGCGTGGAGCTGAGGACGGCAATGGAGCGATCGACTCGGTCGCGCGGCATGACCTCGCGCAGGATCGCCATGCCGATCGGGAGGACGGCAGCGCCTGCACCTTGGAGCCCCCGAGCGAAGATCAGCAATCCGATGTTCGACGTGAGTGCGCAGATCAGCGACCCGATGGTCATCATCCCGAAGGCGATGAGGAGCATCTGCTTCTTGCCGATCATGTCGGCGAGGCGCCCGAAAATGGGCGTCATCACAGCGCCGACAAGCAGCGTGCTCGTGACCAGCCACGATACGGCGGTGGGGCTCGCGCCCGTGAAACCGGGAAGGCTCGGCAGCAACGGCACGATGACGGTCTGCATGACGGCCTGGAAGATCGCGCCCACCGCGAGAACGGGGAAGACGAACTTCGACAGGTCCGGGCGGCCGGAACGGTGCACGGAACGTCGCCGCAGGGTCGCGCCGCGATTCAGGCCTGGAACGTGGAGCCGGAGCGGCAACGAGACTGTCACGCGACTCCCTCCGGATGCAGTAAATGGCTGTTCACCACCTTAGGTGAACAGCCATTTACCCCACAACCGAAGTGGGCATAGTCTCAAATTCTGTTCATCCGTCGAGCAGCGACTGGACGAGCGGCGCATACCTCGCCACCACCTCGTCCACCGACCCCGCGGCCTTCTCCTGCATCATCCGGCGACGCATGAACGCGACGCCCAGGAGCATCGAGAACACGAGTTCCGCACGCATCCGGGCGTCGGGGCCCTTCATCAGCAGCACCAACGCGTCGATCATCTGCGACGAGTAGTTCTCACGCAGCTTGCGGTTGCTCTCCTCGCTGGATCCACTCATGAACAGCAGAGCCATCGACAACGGCTTGTGGCTCGCGGACTGCCGCGCGAAGATCTCGACCATCCGCTTCCCCAGGTCGTCGAACGGTCCGTCGTACAGCAATTGGGCGGCAGCCTTGAAGTCGACCAGTGCGTCGTACAACTGCTCCTTGGACCCGAAGTACTTGATGATCAGCGGCGCGCTGACCCCGGCATCCTCGGCAATGTCCTTGAGGGTGATCTCGCGATACGGGCGCGTCGCGAAAGCGAGTCCGGCCGCGTCGAGAATCAACCGACGTGTCTCCTCCGACGTTCGTCGCTTCCTGTCCGGGGCACTCGTGACCGTGCGAGCGTCGTACTCGGTCACATCGCCCTCCTTCCGGACAGCGCGCGACCGAGCGTCAGTTCGTCGGCGAACTCGAGGTCGCCGCCCATCGGCAGACCCGACGCCAATCGGGTGACCGACAACCCCGGGAAGTCGCGCAACATCCGAACCAGATACGTCGCCGTTGCCTCACCCTCCGTGTTCGGGTCGGTCGCGATGATCACCTCGGCGACATCGACACCGTCCTCCTGATTGCCGATCCGGGTCAGCAGTTCACGGATGTGCAACTGGTCGGGACCCACACCGCTCAGCGGGTCGAGCGCACCACCGAGCACGTGGTACAGCCCCCGGAACTCACGGGTCCGCTCGATCGCCTGCACGTCCTTGGGTTCCTCGACCACACAGATCTGCGTGCGGTCGCGGCGCGAATCGGCGCAGATGCGGCAACGTTCCCGATCCGATACCGTGCCGCACACCTCGCAGAACTGGACTCCGTCGCGGACCTTCTGCAACGCGGCCTGCAGCCGGTCGATCTCGGGGGGCTCGACGGACAACAGATGAAATGCGATCCGCTGAGCGCTTTTCGGACCGACACCCGGCAGCTTTCCGAGTTCGTCGATGAGATCCTGAACCGGTCCTTCGTACACGCGAACCTCTAGAAGCCGGGCAGGCCGGGGAGGCCGCCACCGAGTCCGCCCGCGAGCGGACCGAGCTTCTCGGAAGCGATGTCCTGAGCTTTCGCGGACGCATCACCCACCGCGGCCACGATGAGATCCTGCAGGGTCTCGACGTCGTCCGGGTCGACGACCTTCGGGTCGATCTGCACAGCGACGACCTCTCCGGTGCCCTTCACGGTTGCGGTCACGAGGCCGCCACCGGCCTGACCGGTGACCTCGGACTGCGCCATCTCGTTCTGCGCGGCCATGAGTTGCTGCTGCATCTGCTGAGCTTGGGCGAGGAGTTGCTGCATGTCGGGCATACCACCGGGTTGCACGGACACGTCCTTCCTGTTCTCCGACTACTGGTTTCCGTCTGCTGACGGTTGTTGTGTACTGGGACTTCTGTCTACCGGGTTCTTCTACCTGGCGTTTCGTCTGCCAGGTTAGTCCCATTCCGGTCCGCCCGGCACACCCGCAAAACATCAGTCGACGGTGCTCTTCAGATTCTCCAGAACCTGCTGCTGGATCTTGCGCAGGCCGATCGGCGCGAACGTCTTCTCGAAGAACCCGCCGATGCCGCCCGCACCGTTCCACTGTGTGAGGGTGACGACCGTCGATCCGGTGCCGTTGGGCACCACACTCCACGTGGTGACGAGCGACGAGTTCGCGTCGGTCTCGGTGATCGTGCTGCCGGAAGTCGTCACCTTCGCCTGTACGTCGCGCACCCGCTTCTCGGTGGCCTGGAGCAGCCAATGCACGACTGTGCCGTCGCCCTGCCCTCCGGAGATCACCCGGTAGTCCCGGTAGTGGTCGGAGAGGATGCGCGGGCGCACGGTCTCGTAGTCCGCGAGTGCCGCGAGCACCTTCTCGGGTGCCGCTGCCAGCTGGATCGAGCTGCTTGCACTGACCTGTGCCACGATGGGCTCCTCTTCAACAGTTGATACGTTCGATTCGAGCCGAGGGGCTCGCCGACTCTCCATCCTGCCTGCCGGTACCGAGACGCAGACGTTCGGCCGGTCTATGGTGGACTTCACCACTGGTGCTCTGCTGCAGGGGAGTCGAATGCTGAATACGTCACGAGGTGTCGAACCGTACGGAGACTCGATCCACCGCGAAGGTGTGCAACGCCTACTGCGCTCGTATCGCGCCATCCCCGCCGATGCGCTGGTGCGGCTCGCAAAGAAGACGTCGAACCTGTTCCGCGCACGGGCCAAGGTCGATTCACCGGGCCTCGACGTGTCGGGGCTCGGCGGCGTCATCTCTGTCGACCCGCAGGCACGCACAGCCGACGTCGCCGGCATGTGTACCTACGAAGACCTCGTCGACGCGACACTCCCCTACGGATTCGCGCCGCTCGTCGTTCCGCAGCTCAAGACGATCACCCTCGGCGGAGCGGTCACCGGACTCGGCATCGAATCCACCTCGTTCCGCAACGGACTACCACACGAGTCTGTCCTCGAGATGGATATTCTCACCGGCGAAGGCGAGATCATCACCGCTACACCGGACGGCGAATACGCCGATCTCTTCCACGGTTTCCCGAACTCGTACGGGTCACTGGGGTATGCGACGAGGCTGCGGATCGAACTCGAACCGGTGAAGCCGTTCGTCGCATTGCGCCACCTGCGTTTCACGTCGCTGGCCGACCTCCAATCGACACTCGACCGGATCACCACCGACCGCGTGTACGCCGGAGTCGCCGTGGACTACGTCGACGGTGTGGTGTTCTCGGCCGACGAAAGCTATCTCACCCTCGGCATGCAGACCGCCGAAGCCGGCCCGGTATCCGACTACACCCACATGAACATCTTCTATCAGTCGATCCGGCACGAATCCGTCAACCACCCCAAGGCCGACCGCCTCACCATCCGCGACTACCTGTGGCGGTGGGATACCGACTGGTTCTGGTGCTCCCGCGCATTCGGGGCCCAAAATCCCCGTATCCGGAAGCTGTGGCCGAAGAAACTGCTGCGCAGCAGCATCTACTGGAAGCTCATCGCGCTCGATCACAAGTACTCGATCGCAGATCGCATCGAAGCCCGCAAGGGCAACCCGCCGCGCGAACGTGTCGTCCAAGACATCGAGGTCCCCATCGAACGGACCGACGAGTTCCTGAGCTGGTTCCTCGACGAAATTCCCATCGAACCGATCTGGCTGTGCCCCTTGCGACTACGCAATAGTTCCGGGTCGCAGGACCCTCGTCGCCCATGGCCGCTGTATCCGCTCGAACCGAAACGCACCTACGTCAACATCGGCTTCTGGTCGTCGGTGCCTGCGGTCGGCGGCGACATCGAAGGCGCCGCGAATCGCCGTATCGAGCGTAGGGTGGCGGAACTCGACGGCCACAAGTCGCTGTACTCCGATTCTTTCTACAGCCGTGACGAATTCGAGAAGCTCTACTACGGCGAGGGGGAATACCCCGAGCTCAAGGATAGATACGATCCGGGGTCTCGCTTGACAGACCTGTTCGCAAAGGCGGTGCAACGACATTGACCACATTCAAAGCGGAGCCCTCCGGGCACCACACGGACAAGCTCAATCTGGCCCAGATCGTCGAGATCGCAACGGGCGGTGAGATGCCGCTGCGGTTCAGCGCATACGACGGTTCCTCAACCGGCCCCGAAGACGCCCCATTCGGACTCAACCTGACCGCCCCGGAAGGCGCGACGTACATCGTCACCGCCCCGGGCGACCTCGGCATGGCGCGCGCGTACGTCTCGGGCACACTCGAGGCCGAGGGCGTACACCCCGCCGATCCGTACCCTCTGCTCAAGGCGCTCGGCGGTGTGCACTTCGAACGTCCACCGGCGCGCACTCTCGCGCAGATCGTGCGGTCGCTGGGTCCCGACCTGATCAAGCCGATCGCGCCGCCGCCGCAGGAGCATCTTCCCCGCTGGCGCCGCGTCGCCGAGGGGCTTCGCCATTCGAAGACACGCGACGCCGAGGCGATCCATCACCATTACGACGTGTCGAACACGTTCTACGAGTACGTCCTCGGCCCATCCATGACGTACACCTGCGCGGTGTTCGAGTCGGAGAACCAGAGTCTCGAGGACGCCCAGGAGAACAAGTACCGCCTTGTCTTCGAGAAGCTTCGGCTGAAGCCCGGGGATCGCCTGCTCGACATCGGCTGTGGTTGGGGCGGTATGGTGCGCTACGCCGCGCGCCGGGGCGTGAAAGCCATCGGCGCGACCCTGTCGAAGGAGCAGGCCGAGTGGGCGCAACGCGCCATTGCCGAAGAAGGTCTCGGCGACCTCGCAGAGGTGCGGCACTCCGACTACCGTGACGTGCCGGAGACCGGGTTCGACGCGATCTCGTCGATCGGCCTGACCGAGCACATCGGTGCCGCGAACTACCCGTCGTACTTCCGGTTCCTGCACGAACGGCTCCGTGTCGGCGGTCTGCTCCTCAACCACAGCATCACTCGCCCGCACAACCGCGGGCGGCTCAAGGCCGGCGGATTCATCGACCGCTACGTCTTCCCCGACGGGGAGCTCACCGGATCGGGTCGACTCATTTCGGAGGCTCAGAACGTCGGATTCGAGGTGATGCACGAGGAGAACCTCCGCCAGCACTACGCCCTGACTTTGCAGGCGTGGTGCGAGAACCTCGAGAAGAACTGGGATTCAGCACTTTCCGAAGTCGACGAGGCCACCGCACGCCTGTGGGGTCTGTACATGGCGGGGTCGCGGGTGGGCTTCGAGAGCAACGGTGTCCAACTCCACCAGATCCTCGGCGTGAAACTCGGCGAGGATCAAGCATCCCAGGTTCCGCTGCGCCCCTGGTGGGTGGCGTAGAACGGCATCGCCGCTCAGGTTCTCGGCGCACTCCGACATCAACGGCGTCGACCCGCCGGGTGCGAGTCGAGGACCCGAAAGCTGCTGCGGTGATAGTCGATCAATCCCTCCGATCTCATCCGGGAAAGCTCGCGGGACAGCGCGGTACGATCGGCATTGAGGTGGTCAGCGAGTTGCGATCTGTTCAACGAGACAATGAACGTCGACGAGCCGTTGCGCTCGACCTGTTCGGCGAGGAAGTGAGCGACTCTCGACCGCAACGATCGCTGCGATACCATCCTCGAGTACGACTCGAGCTGGCGATGTTTGCTCGTCATCACCCTGAACAGGTTCTCCACAACACGTGAGCGCAGTTCGCACAGGGGCCCGTTCGGATTGACGATGCGGTCCATGCCGACGAGCAGCACCCGGCCTGGCGACGCCGACGTGATCGTCCGGTGTGTTCGCTGATCCGAGCCTCTCAGCAGGTCCTCACCGTAGACGTCGCCTGCTTCGACGATCTCCATCAGGTGCCGTGAACCATCGACATCGGTCTGGCTCGAGAGCACCGTCCCCTCCATCACCAGGCCGACTGCGTGAGCCCTCTCGCCCTCACGCACCAGCACTTCACCTCGACCGAAGCTCATGCTCCTGGCACCGAGGCACGCGGTGACTCGGAGGATCTCGTCGTAAGTGAAACCGGCGAAGATGGTTGCGGCTTGCACGATGTCAGCATGAAGTTCCTCGCACTGCGAACCCGCAAGAGTCATTTTCGCTCCTTCCACCGAATGTTGCCGTGGCAACCGACAGCGCTTCGCGGAGCTGCCACACTAGGGGTTGAGTAAGTGAAGGCTAACATTACTAATCGAAGTCTCGGCGAGCAGGCTCTGAGAACGTCGCAGCCTGCCCCGGCCACCACGAAGGGTTCCACCAGCATGTCATCTGCCGAGTCCACTACAACGTCCTCCGTGCTCATTGCCGGAAGCCTCGCCGACCTCGAGCGGCAGAATCCCGTCAAGCCCGGAACCTACTCGCCGCATCGCGCACACTCCGGACAAGGATTCAGGATCACGCATGTGGCACTGGACGCAGGAGTCGAACTGCCCGAACACTCCGCGGCGTCTCCCATCATCGTGCAGATCGCACAGGGCTCGGTCGACTTCGTCGTGGGTGAGACCACGTACCGCATGGAGCAGGGAGCAATCCTGCACCTGGAGGCCGGGGTCCCGCACGCCGTGCACTCCGTGGAGACCGCCCGAGTCATCGTGACCTTCCTCCTCGGATGACAGAAATGAATAGAACGCGCGAAGCAAAGACATCGTGGCGACTCACCGTCCCCACGATCATCGCGGCCCTCGCCCTGTCCGGATGTGCGACCGGATCATCGGGCGACACTTCTACCGACACCGCGAATTCCGATGCCGGGACGATCACCATCGTCGACCACACCGGCGAAGAGGTGGAGATTCCGGCCGATATCGAGCGAGTAGCGGTCGACGAAATCCCCATCGCGTCGACCTATCTCGCCTACCACGGTGGCGAAGCCCCATACCTGGTGGGTATGTCCCAGGCCGTTGTCGATTCGTTGCAGGACACCGTGGTTGCGGACATGGCCCCTGAGATCCTCGACGTCGATTCGAGCTACTACTCCGACGGTGAGTTGAATGTCGAAACGCTCCTCACCCTGAACCCCGATGTCGTGTTCTACAACGCCAACAACTCCGAGCACGGCGCGCTCTTCGAAGCCGCCGGGATTCCGGCCGTCGGGTTCGCGACGAACGGGGATCCTGCAACGGTCTACGCCGACTGGCTGGACCTCCTGGAGCAGGTGTTCCAGGAGCCCGGGAAAACGGATGAGATCGTCGAGTACGGGCAAGAATTGATCGCCGAGGCCAAGGAACGCACCGGCCGGGTGACCGACGATACCCGCAAGAACGCGATGATCATCTTCAACTACTCCGCGGGAACGCTACGAGTGGCCGGAGAAACCCCGTTCTTCGGCTATTACTGGCTGCAGACGGCGAACGCCGACAATGCGGCAGTCGGTGCCGAGCAACCACTCGCGCCGGTCAACGCCGAGCAGGTACTCGCGTGGGATCCAGATGTCGTGCTGATCGGCGGGTCCGGTCAAGCCGGGCTGACAGTCGACCAGCTCCTCGGTGATACCGCGGACGGATTGAACCTGGCCTCGCTGCGCGCAGTCCAGGAGAACGAGGCATACTCGAACGAGCTGGGCATGTGGAGCTGGTTCACGCCGAACCCGGATGCTCCGCTGGTCGCCAACTGGATCGGGTCGGTGATCTACCCCGAGCAATTCGCCGACGCCGACCTCACCGGTATGACACAGGAATACTACGAGCGCGTCTACAGCTTCGAGCTGACAGCGGAACAAGCCGAGTCGATTCTGCTCGGATCCACGTCCGGATGACGCTCGTTGCCGTCCGCGACGGGCACCTGCGCCGCTCCGTGGCGCTGGTGCTCGTTGCCGGACTCGCCGGGTGTGTACTCGTCAGCCTGATGCTCGGCCGCTATCCGCTGACGATCGGAGAGGTCGTCGGATCACTGTCTGCAGCGATGAACGGCAGCACTTTCGGCGAACCGGTCGATTCCGTCGTCTTCGGCCTGCGCATGCCCCGCATCCTGCTGGCTGCACTGGCCGGCGCAGGCCTGGCCTGTGCCGGCGCTGCTTTTCAGAGCCTGTTCGGAAACCCCTTGGCCACCCCCGACACCCTCGGAGTCACCTCTGGCGCCTCGGTCGGTGCCGTGGTCGCATTACTTCTGAACATGTCCTTGATCGGCATGCAACTGCTGGCGCTCGTTGCCGGTGTCGTCACAGTCGTACTCACCACGATGATCTCCAAGACCAAACAGGGCACCGGCATCGTGATGCTCATCCTGGCGGGCGTGATGGTCGGTGCGCTGGCGAATGCGGCGATCTCGATTCTGAAGTACACCGCCGACCCCAACGACAAGCTTCCGCAGATCACGTACTGGCTCATGGGCAGCCTCGCCGGGGCCAGCTTCGGCAGTCTGCTCATCGGTGCCCCGTTCATCCTCGGCGGCATCGCGATCATCTACCTGCTTCGGTGGCGGCTGAACATCCTCTCGCTGGGTGACGACGAAAGCCGGGCAGCCGGCATGAACGTACGCCGCATCAGAGCGGTGATCATCGGGGCGGCCACGCTGATCACCGCCTCGGTGGTGTCGATGTGCGGCCAGGTGGGCTGGATCGGCCTGTTGATCCCGCACTGCGCGCGCATGATCTGCGGTAACAACAACCGATTCATCGTACCGGTAGGTGCCATGCTGGGTGCGATATTCCTCGTCGCGATCGACACCGTGGCACGGTCGGTCGCGGCCTCGGAGATTCCGATCTCGGTGGTCACCTCCGTGCTCGGAGCGCCGTTCTTCATCTACCTTCTGCGCCGGACGGGAGGCGGCTGGTGATGCTGCGAATCGAAAAGGGCTGCTTCGGATATCGGAGGTCGAATCCCATCCTCACCGGAATCGATCTCGAACTCGGCCCCGGCCATCTACTGGCCGTTCTGGGACCCAACGGCGCGGGAAAAACCACCTTGCTGCGCTGCATGCTCGGGCTGCTGTCCTGGACCTCCGGACGCACCTTGATCGACGACGTGGAAATCACACGGATACGCAATGCAGATCTCTGGAAAACGGTCGCCTACGTTCCCCAGGCAAGAAACGCCGGCGCCCTGTCACTGAGCGGGCTGGACATGGTGATCATCGGCCGCGCAGCACATTTACACACTCTCGCGCAGCCTCGTGCCGAAGATGAGGCCGCTGCAGAGGCGGTGATGGCCGAGATCGGCATCACGCACCTGGCACGGGTACCATGTGGTCAGATGAGCGGCGGACAGTTCCAGATGGTCCTGATCGCGCGAGCCCTCGCCGCGAATCCGCGGATCCTCGTGCTCGACGAACCGGAAACCGGGCTTGATTTCCGCAATCAGCTCATCGTGTTGAATTTGCTCGAACAACTTGTCGCCCGACGCAACCTGCTGGTGGTCATGAACACCCACTATCCCTCACACGCGCTACGGGTCGCCGATCACGCGATGATCCTCGGCCAGGATCGGACAGCACGATTCGGGCCCGTCGAAGAGATGATCACCACTGACAACCTGCGCGAGACCTTCGGTGTGGAGGTGCACCTGTCCGAGGTCGATCTCGACGACAGGACCCACCGGAGTGTGCTGCCGCTGCGGCTCGTGTGACGCCACGCCCCCGACCGGACGAACCGGCCGGGGGTGTGTGTCCTACCGCGGTGCGACCGCTCAGCCCAGCAAGCTGGCCGGGGGTGTGAAACGCTCGCCGTACTTGGCGGCGAGTTCCTCGGCGCGGGCGACGAAGCCTTCCTTGCCGCCCGGGTAGCCGGTGACGAACTGGCTGACGCCACCGGTCCAGGCCGGGTAACCGATTCCCATGATCGAACCGATGTTGGCGTCGGCAGACGACGTGATGACGCCCTCGTCGAAGCACTTGACGGTTTCGATCGCCTCGATGAAGAGCATCCGGTCGATCAGATCCTGAATCGGCGGGGTAGCCGAGCCCGACTTGAAGTGCTCCCGCAGGCCCTGCCACAGACCGGTGCGCTTGCCGTCCTCGTAGTCGTAGAAGCCGGCACCACCCAGGCGGCCCTTACGGTCGTTACCCTCGACCAGGAAACCGATGACGTCACCGGCCGGGTCGGCGGGAAGCGTCTTGCCCTCGGCGAGGGCGGCGGCCTTCGACTCGGCACGGATCTTCTGCATCAGGGTCAGGTTCAGCTCGTCCGACAACTGCAGTGGCGCTGCCGGATAACCGGCCTGCATCCCCGCCTGCTCGATGGTCGCCGGCTCGATGCCCTCAGCGACCATCGCGATGGCTTCGTTGACGAACGTGCCGATGACGCGGGACGTGAAGAAGCCGCGCGAATCGTTGACCACGATCGGGGTCTTGCGGATCTTCTGCACGAAGTCGAATACCCGGGCGAGGGCCTCGTCGGAGGTCTTCTCACCGCGGATGATCTCGACCAGCGGCATCTTGTCGACCGGGGAGAAGAAGTGCACGCCGATGAAGTCCTCGGGGCGCTTGACGCCGGTCGCCAGGTCGGTGATCGGCAACGTCGACGTGTTCGAGCCCAGCAGGGCGTCGGCGTCGACGATGTCCTCGATTTCCTGGAAGACCTTCTTCTTCAGGTCCGGGGACTCGAAGACGGCCTCGACAACGAAGTCGACGCCGGCGAAGTCCGCGGCGTCCGCGGACGGGGTGATCAGGGCCAGCAACGCCTGCGACTTCTCCTCGGTGGTCTTGCCGCGGGAGAGCGCCTTGGCCTCGATCTTCTCCGCGTAACCCTTGCCACGTTCGGCGGCGGCAAGCTCGACGTCCTTGAGTACCACCGGGATTCCGGCCTTCGCACACACGTACGCGATGCCGGCGCCCATCATCCCGGCACCCAGAACACCGACCTTCTTGATCTCCCGCTTGGGGATGTCCTTCGGGCGCGACGCACCGGATCCGATGGCCTGCATGTCGAAGAAGAACGCCTGGATCATGTTCTTCGCAACGTCGCCGGTGACCAGCGAGGTGAAGTAGCGGGCCTCGATCGTCAGGGCGTTGTCGATGTCGACCTGGCTGCCCTCGACGGCGGCGGCCATGATCGCACGCGGCGCCGGCATGTTGGCACCCTTGAGCTGCTTGCGCAGGTTCGCCGGGATGGCGGGCAGGTTCGCCGCGAACGCCGGCGTGGCCGGGGTGCCACCGGGGATCTTGTAGCCCTTCTCGTCCCACGGCTGGGTGCCCTTGTCGGGGTTGGCCGTGATCCACGCCTTCGCGGCCGGGACCAACTCCTCTACGGACGAGACGACCTCGTCGATGACACCGGCCTCGAGCGCCTGCTTCGGTGCCCGCTGCTGGCCCTGCAGCAGGTGCTGGGTCAACGCGGTCATGATGCCGAACTTGCGGACCATGCGGACGACGCCGCCGCCGCCCGGGAGCAGCCCGAGAGTGACCTCGGGCAAACCGATCTTGACGCCCTTGACGTCCGCGGCGATGCGGTGGTGGGTGGCCAGCGCGATCTCCAGGCCGCCTCCGAGTGCGGCACCGTTGATGCAGGTGACGACCGGCTTACCGAGTGTCTCCAGGCGACGGAGGTCGGCCTTGAGATTCAGGCTGTGGTTGTAGATGTGCTCGGCGTCCTCAGGCCCCGACTTGATCATGTTCTTCAGGTCACCGCCGGCGAAGAACGTCTTCTTGCCGGAGGTCAGCACGACACCGGTGATGGAGTCCTTCTCCGCGTGCAGCCGGTCGACGGTCGCGCGCATCGAGCTGATGTACCGGTCGTTCATGGTGTTCGCGCCCTGGTTCGGGTCGTCGATGGTGAGCACGACGATGCCGTCGGCGTCCTGCTCCCAGGCGATGATGTTCTGTTCGCTCACTATTTCGTCTCTCCTGATCGGTTCGTGAGCGTCAGACGCGCTCGATGATGGTGGCCACACCCATACCGCCACCGATGCACAGGGTGACGAGGGCACGCTTGGCTCCCCGACGCTCGAGTTCGTCGACCATGGTGCCGGTGATCATGGCACCGGTCGCGCCGAGCGGGTGTCCCATCGCGATGGCACCGCCGTTGACGTTGAGTTTCTCGTCCGGGATGCCCAGATCCTTCTGGAACTTGAGGGCAACCGCCGCGAATGCCTCATTGATCTCGAACAGGTCGATGTCGTCGACGGTCAGACCGGCAGCGGCGAGGACCTTGTGGGCTGCAGGCGTGGGCCCGGTCAGCATGATCGTCGAGTCGGCTCCGGAGGTCGCGGTCGCCACGACCCGGGCACGCGGTGTCAGACCGAGATCCTTACCCGCCTGTTCGGAACCGACGAGGACGAGAGCGGCACCGTCGACGATGCCCGAGCTGTTGCCACCGTGGTGAACGTGGTTGATCTTCTCCACGAAGTGGTACTTCTGCAGCGCAACCGCATCGAAGCCACCCATCTCGCCGACAGCCGCGAAGGACGGCGCCAGCGCACCCAGGCCCGCGAGAGTGCTGTCCGGGCGCATGTGCTCGTCGCGGTCGAGGACGGTCAGGCCGTTCTGGTCCTTGACCGGGACCACGGACTTGGCGAAGTAGCCACCCGACCACGCCGCGGCGGCCAGCTGCTGCGACCGCAGGGCGTACGCATCGACGTCCTCGCGGGAGAAACCTTCCATGGTGGCGATGAGATCGGCACCGATGCCCTGGGGAACCAGGTAGCTGTCGTAGTTGGTGGCGGGGTCGAGCATCCACGCGCCGCCGTCGGAGCCCATCGCGACACGCGACATGGATTCGACACCGCCGGCAAGGACGAGTTCGTCCCACCCCGACCGCACCTTCTGCGCCGCCATGTTCACAGCCTCGAGACCGGACGCGCAGAAGCGGTTGATCTGAACACCGCCGGTGGTCACGGGGAGCCCGGCGATGGTGACAGCGGTGCGGGCGATGTCAGCGCCTTGATCACCGATCGGACTGACCACGCCGAGGATCAGGTCGGAGATGCGATTCTCGTCGAGATCAGGAAAACGCACACGCAGTTCGTCGATCAGACCTGTCACCAGGGAGATCGGCTTGACGGTGTGCAGAGAGCCGGTCTTCTTGCCTCGGCCGCGGGGTGTTCGGATGGCTTCATAGATGAATGCCTCGGTGGTCACAGTGCGCAGGTTCCTTCCCGTACTGACGGTGTGGTGACGCGACATCGCATGAGGACGTCCGCGCCCAACCTTCCGTCTCCACCGTAGGAGCGCACCCCCGGCCGTGATAAGGACCGAACCGATCGGGCTCCGTGACCGAACCGAGCCGCGGCGAGATGCTCCAGACCACCTTCTTCTGCGCTTCACTCTTGGTTGACCTGCGGAAATAGGCACGCTTGCGAGAATCTCGACTCCGGCGGGAACTTTTCGCCCCGTCCGCGCCTCATATCACCGACACACACGAACGGCCCCCGTCACCGGCATCCGAACGTACCGATGGAAAGCGAGCACACCATGACCAGCGGATTCTTCTCCAACACTTCGGCCAACTCCGCCACCGAGTCCACCGGCAGCACCAACTCCGATGCCAGCTTCGGCACCGCATCATCCGCGGAGGCCGCCGAGTCGACCGACAGCACCCGCTCGGACGCATCGTTCGGCTCGACCGCGTCCTCCGCAGACTCCGCATCCGCCGCGAGCGACCGCGCCGACTCGTCCTACGGCTCCAACTCGTCATTCGACAGCGATTCGTCATTCGGGTCCTCCTCGGCCAGCGACCAGGGCTCCGTGAGCTACGAGTCGTACGAACGCTACGAGCGCTACGACTCGTCGGGGTCGAGCAGCTCCGACTCCTCGTACGGATCAGCAAGCGACAGCGGCTCGTCGGCCTCGGTCGGTGCGTCCTCGTCGGCATCCGACTCGAGCAACAGCGCGTCGTCGTCCGACTCCGCCAACGCCGGCATCTCTTCCTCCGCCACCGATTCCGCCGACCGCTCCGCATCGTTCGACACCGGTGCGGCCGGTTCGAATTCGTCGGCCACCAACGCGAGCGAGCGCGCTGCATCCTCCGGATCGAGCGAGACGGGTGCGGTGACGTCGGGCAACTCCGGTTCCGCACCCTCCGGCGCGTCCGGCTCGCAGCCGGTGGTGCTCGACGAGTACTCGGGCCCGGACGGCTCCCAGTACATCGACTACGACACCAACGGCGACGGCGTGGTGGATCTGACCACCGTCGACCTCGACGGCGACGGCCGCATCGACGCCAACATCACCGACAGCGACGGCGACGGCGTGCTCGACCAGATCTCGATGGATACCGATGGCGACGGTCGTATCGACTTCACCGCCGTCGACACGGACGGCGACGGCAGCCTCGATATTGCCGCGGTCGATGTCGACGGCGACGGCAATGTCGATGCCGTGATCGACCTGCACACCGGTGCAGTGGACTACGACGGGGACGGCGTCGCCGACGACTACGTCGATGTCAGCGAGTTCAATTCCGGCGGCAGCTCGGACTACAACACCGACCTCGCCTGATCCGTCATGGCAACCGATGATGCAGGTACGCCACCGATCGCTGATCGGATCGACGACCTGATCACCGCGGCCGACGTGGCGGCAGAGGGCGACGAGCGCACCGGCATCATCGACCGGCTCGCCGAGCTGGGGGTCGAACGCGTGATCGCGGCAGCGGGCACGCCGTTCGACCCCACCCTGCACCGTGCGGTCGCGGTGGTGCCCGCAACGTCCGGGACGGAGCCGAACTCCGTAGAGGAGACCGTCCGAGCAGGCTGGCGACACCGCGGCCATATGATCCGCTATGTCGAAGTGAAGGTGCGTGTGCACCGATGATCATGAGGGAGAACTACCGATGAGCTGGGTCCTAGCGGTCGACTTCGGCACGTCCAACACAGCCGCAGCGCACCGAATCGGACCTGACCGGGTCGAGACGCTCCCACTGACGCACACCGGCAATGCGCTGCCGTCGTCGGTGTTCGTCGGCCCGAATTCGATGTCGACGGGGGATGTGGCGCTCAATCAGGCGTCGCTCGACCCTGCCGGATTCGTGGTCGCACCGAAATCGCTCGTCGGTGCCGGTGCGATCATCGTCCGAGACCGTGAGGTTCCCGTCTCGTCGATCATCGCGGCAGTGCTGCGCACCGTCTACGGTCAGGCACTCCAACGACACAACAACGAACCGCCGGCCGAGGTCGTGCTCACCCACCCCGAGGCCTGGTCGTCACGGGAACTGTCGGTGCTACGCGAGGCCGCGTCGGTCGCGGGGCTCGGCGGGAGTGTCTCGCTGATCTCCGAGCCGCGCGCCGCCGCGTTCTACTACTCTCGCCAGCACGACGCGAAGATCGTGAAAGGCTCGACGATCGGCGTATTCGACTTCGGTGGCGGCACGCTCGACGTGGCCGTGCTCACCGCAACGAACGAATGGACCTTCGAGGTCCTGCGTGCCGGTGGAGACAACGCGCTCGGAGGAAAAAGCCTCGACGGTGCAATCGCGCGGTGGGTCGATCAGCACCTGGCCGAGGAGAACCCGCAGCTCACAGCATGGCTGCGCACGCCGGAGGGTCTCGAAACCCGCCGCACGCTCGACGACCAGATCCGCAAGGCGAAAGAACTCCTCTCCGAAGCGCCGTCGGCAACGATCCGGGTCCGAGGCAACGGATCGGACATGACCCTGACCCTGACGCGGGACGAGTTCGAGCAGTTGATCGAACCGCAGATCACCCGCGCCGTCCACCTGGCTCGCGCAGTGTTGCGCGACGCAGGCATCGGTGACGGCGGCCTGCAGGCGCTGTACTTGACCGGCGGCTCGTCCCGAATCCCTTACGTGCACCGCAGACTGGCCGAACTCGGCCCGATCGCCACACTCGACGATCCGAAAACCGTCGTCGCGAAGGGCGCCGCCGGGTTCGTCGGCGGTGGCCGGGCCACCGACCCACCCGCGATGATCGACACCGAGGTGCTCGAGCGCAGGCCGCCCGGGAACACCGCGTCGGCACCCCCGCAGCCTTCCGCGTTCGCCAAACCGAATACCGGCTCATCGGCGCCGACACGCACCAACCGGAAGACACTGGCACTCGCCGGAGGAGCCGTGCTGGCCGTCGCTATCGCATCGGCAGGCTTCTACTACGGCACGCAGGACGACGCCCTGGCCGCAGAAGTCGCCGCGACAACCACCGAAGCCGCACCGGACAACGGTGGGAAGCCGCCCGCCACAGCCGACTCGAGCTATACCAGCGAGACCTACGACGATGTCACCGCGCTACTTCCACGAAAGCTCATCGACGCGAGCTCCGAATGCAACAAGTCAGGCTTCAGCACCCAGGGGGCCTTGCAGGTCCGCTGCCTGGTCAACCCTGATTCCTCGCTCGGCCAAGCGATCGGCATGGAAAAGAACGACTACGAGTCGGTCACCGCATGGCGTGACGACCAATACGCGCGCTCGAATTTCATACGCCTGCGCGATAGCAACGACGGAAACACCAAGATCGTCTCGCCGGACAACAATCGCATCATCGATCAGGGCCAGGACGGCACCTACTTCACGGCCATAGACCGATCGACGGGGCTGCTCATCCAGTTCTCCACCGACTCCGCCGAGCAGGGAATGTCCCTTCTCACCCAAATCGATTTCATCCCAGCCTGATCCATCTTCGAGATACCCTGCCGGACAGTGCAGGACAAGGAGTATCACCCCAGCATGCGTACCTCACGCGTCATTCTCGCCGCCACGGCAGTCACTCTCGCGCTGGCCGGCTGCAGCAGCACCGCCGACGGCACCGCCATCGCCGAAGGCACAGAAAGTGGAACTGACAGCTCCACAGCAACATTCGACGTCGCCACACTCGATACCGGGGAATACAACGTCGAACCCCGCGACTTCATCGCCGAAGGCCAGTCGGCCGGGGATTTCGGTCCCGCAGTCGAAGGTCAGCGCATGGCCGAGTTCGTGATTCACCCCTACACCATCGACTCCACGCTCACCGACGGTGGCGGCATGGCGACAGGCGTCGGCGTCGGCGGAATCGGCAAGGTCCTCAGCGGCGGCGGCTCCACCGAGGTGGCCGAATCGTTCGGTATCATCACGGGCTTCGGCAGTTTCAGCAGCACGCCCGACAACTCCCGCCAACTCGGTGTCGCCGTGTGGCGATTCCCCGACGACGACAGCGCCGCTCAGGCCGCGGCCGCCCTCCACGACAATGCACTCGCACCGGAGGACGTCGGATTCACTTCGGGTCCGCAGACACCGACCTCGATTCCGCAGTTGCCCGACACGTTCGCCACGACCTACTACTGGGACAGCCTCGACACCGCAAGCATGTCCACTTTCACCGCGCGGGGACCACACGTGGTCTACACCTACACCTCCGCGGAAGACAACGACGCCGAGTGGACCTCCGATACCACGACACGTGCCCTCGAAGAACAGCTTTCGCTGATCGAGCGGTTCCCCTTCTCACCGACCGACGAAATCGAGTCGCTTCCGGTCGATCTCGACAAGGTGCTCGCGCGCGCGGTCGGGTTCACCGAGAACGAGTACGCCAGGAACTCCGACACAGCAGTCTACGGGCCACTCGGATGGCTGCACTTCGATTCGCACCCCGCAGAGACGGCCGACATCTTCGAAGCCACCGGCACCGACCGTGTCGCTTTGGCCAATTCGACCGTCTATCGCACCAGCGGACCCGACGCCGCCCGCGAATTGCGCGAGGCGTTCCTCGAGCAGAGCCGCGACACCTACCCTGATCTGGTCGACGAGCCTACGCCACAGGGTGTTCCCGACACCGTCTGCCGTGCCGGCGATATCGCTCAGGGCAGGCTGATGGACTGCATGATGACCTACGGTCCGTACGTCGCTCAGCTCGTCGGACATCGCGCGGTCGGGAACACCGACCCCGACGACGACACCCTGCGGACGATGCCGCAACGGGTGGCCGCCCAGTACGCAAAGTTCGTCCGCGCAGAAGAGCTGGGGCTCGGCGAGAACTGAGCCGAACCGGACCCGGCCCTCCCGTCAGTTGGCGGGAGGGCCCGGCATACCGCTCGGCGGGGCTCCTCCCGGTGGCATTCCACCGGGCGGCATCTCGCCGGGAGGCATTCCACCCGGCATGCTTCCACCCGTGGGCTCCGTGTTCGTGTCGACACCGACAGCGAGAACGACGTGGTATCCGCTGGTGATGTCGCCGGTGACCGTGCCGAGCTGGCTCACGCCGCCGTCGTCACCGAAGACGTTGTCGGTCTCGAGGGTGAGCGCCGCCAGATTGGCAACCGACGCCTCATAACCCGGTGTGGCATAAACCGCTTCGCTCACATCCTGCGGGAGAGCCACCTGAGAGGTGGCGAGGGCATTGGTGGAATCGGTGATGGACGTCTCGTCCGGGTACACCTCGAAGTGGATGTGCGGCCACCGGCCAGGATAGGCCGCGGGAAAGATACTGGTGAACCGCACCTTCCCGTCGGCGTCCGCGATCTGCACGCCGCGCAGGTAGTTCTCTGCGGTGATGCCCTCCGAATACAACGAGTAGCCACCGTCACGGTCGCAGTGCCACACGTACACCGCCGTCCCGGCAAAGGGAACTCCTCCCGATGCAAGGTCGACGATGGACAACTCGAGTGTCATCGGGATCCCATCTGCCGTCGCGGAGGCGTCACCGAAGCTCGAACGGATGTCGCTGCGCACGATCCCGCTCTGTTCGAGCACGTCCGGGCCGTTGGATCCGTCGCCCGGATAGGGGCCCGCCGTCTCGTCGGGGATCTCCACCAGCCCCGAGGCGCCCGCCGCCGTCGGCGTCGCGGATGCGGCGGTGCCGCTGTTCCCGCCGCCGCACGCGGCCAGGCCTACTGTGGCCGCACCCAACCCGAAGAACGTCAACATCTTGCGGCGGCTCAGCAAAGTCCCGACGTCGAAGGCCAAACCCTGGTCGACGATCTCGTCGTGCGGTCTGGGCAGGGTGCGCCCTTCATATTCGTCCTGGCGGGTTGTCGAGGGCTGTTTCCTCACGATGTCTCCTTCCCGGTGCACCGACCGGGGCCGCTGCACTCACCACCTCAGCTTGAGGCCGCGCGCAGTGAATCGACTGCGGTATCGCTGGGAGTTTGCTGTGAATCGCGACCCGGCTCTCGGAATCGTGCCCGGTTTCTCGCTCAGCGGGAACACCCGACCCGGTGCACGGTGGCTCCCCACAGAATCGCCGGACAAGCACATCAGACCCGAAGGAGCCCTCATGACCTCGACCGGCCGCGTCGAATCCCACCGATTCGAGAACAAGGTCGTGTTCATCACCGGCGCAGCGCGCGGACAGGGTCGCGCCGAAGCGGTCCGGTTCGCGCAGGAAGGCGCCGATATCATCGCTGTCGACGCGTGCAGCGAATTCTCGTCGACCGCGTACGCCGGGGCGACGCGGGACGATCTCGACGAGACCGTGCGCCTGGTGGAGACAACCGGGCGACGCATCACCGCTACAGTCGCCGATGTGCGCGACTTCGATGCCCTGTCGGGGGCGCTCACAGCGGGAGTCGAGGCATTCGGTCGGCTCGACGTCGTGGTCGCCAACGCAGGCATCTGCTCGGGCGGAATGTCGTGGGAGATCACCCTCGAGCAATGGAAAGAGACCGTCGATGTGAACCTGACCGGCGTGTTCCACACCGCGAAGGCCGCCGTACCGCACCTGCTCGCGACCGGCGACGGCGGTTCGATCGTGTTCACCAGCTCGGTGTCGGGTCTCAAGGGCACCCCGTTCACCGGTCACTACGCCGCGACGAAACATGGCATCGTCGGTCTCGCGAAGACCATGGCGAACGAACTGGGCGAGCATCGCATCCGCGTCAACACCGTTCATCCCGCCGGCGTCGAAACAGGCATGACCGTCTCGGATCTGCATCCGCTGATCGCGGAGTACGGCGCGACCCTGGGCCCCATCTTCATGAATTCGCTTCCGTACCAGATTCTTCAGGCCGACGATGTCGCCTCGGTGGTTGCGTGGGTGTGCTCGGACGAGGCCAAGTACATTACGGGTGCGCAGGTTCCGATCGATCTCGGCAACCTCATCCGCTAGCGGGCACTCTACTTCTCGTCGATCGGCCGGGCGCCCAGTACGTCCTTCAGTAATTCCATCGCCACGTCCTCGGGGTCGCGGCGGGTCGACGGGTCTCCCGGCGTCGCGGCCTCGGCGAACATCTCGTCGACGTCCTCCTGCGAGACGGCCGACGGATCCGGTGGCGGTGCATCGTAATTCGCGTCCGGACCGGGATCGTCGGGCTGATCGGGGCCGTCCGGTGGCGGAATGTCGTCGTAGTCCGGACGCCGTGTCGGCACCGCACTCGGCTCGTCACCGGCCGGAAGCGACGCGTCGAGTGCGGGTGCCCGCTTGGCCTGGCTGGGCCGCGAGAACCGCGGTTGCCCGGTGGGGCGCGGCTGCTTCGGTGCTGCGGCAGCTTTCGCAGGTGCAGGTGCGGCAGATCCGTGGATGCACGTGACCTCGAAATCGACACCGAACAGTTCGCGTAGCGCATCTGCGATCACGGTCGCGTTGCGCGGTTCCGCAAGACGCTTGACCAGCGGTACCGAATCATGGACCAGGACGACCCGGGTGCCCTCGACCTCGCGAACCGCGGCACCGGACAGCATGACCTCGACGGTCTTGCTGCGGGCACGGACCTTCGCACGTACCTCGGACCACACCCCACGGATCCCGGCTGCGTCGGGCCCCGATGCCGCGGCAGGCTCAGGAGCCGGCTCGGGTGTCGGCTCAGGCTCGGGGGCAACCGGGTCGGGCTCGGGAGCCGGGTGCGCCACCACAGGCGGAGGAGGCTGCGTCTCAGCGCGCGGCTCGGGAGCTCGGGCAGGCTCCGGCGCCGGCCGCTCCGGTTCCGCGGACGGTGCGACGACCGCCCCGTTCGGCGCCGGATCGGCCGCACGACGCTGGGACGGACGCTGGAAACGCGCTGCAGGCTCGTCGGGCGCGATGGGAGCGGGGGCTGGTTCCGGTGCCGCCGGGCGGGGAGCCGCGACGGAACCCGCTGTCGCCGCGGAATCGTGCGCGGTGGTGTTCGGGACGAATCCCTGCTCGAGTCGCTCCAGCCGCTGCAGCACCGCGGACTCGGCGTCGGATGCCGAGGGAAGCAACATGCGGGCGCACATCACCTCGAGCAACAGGCGCGGTGCCGTCGCGCCGCGCATCTCGCCGAGCCCGGCATGGACGATCTCCGCATAGCGCGTGAGCGTTGCCGGCCCGAGCCGCGAGGCCTCATCACGCATTCGCTCGAGCACGTCGCCGGGCGCATCGACGAGCCCGCGCTCCGCGGCATCCGGGATGTTGCGTATGAGGATGAGATCGCGGAGGCGCTCGAGGAGGTCGGTCGCGAAGCGGCGCGGATCGTGGCCGGCGTCCATGACCTTCTCGACGGTGCCGAACAGCGCTGCACCATCACTTGCCGCCAGCGCGTCGACGGCTTCATCGATCAGCGCGACATCGGTGACACCGAGCAACGACAGAGCGCGCGGGTAGGTGACGCCCTCGGGGCCCGCTCCCGCGAGGAGCTGGTCCATGACGGACAACGAATCTCGGGGCGAACCGCCGCCGGCCCGGATGACCAGCGGGTACACCGCGTCCTCGACCGGAACGCTCTCCTGGACGCAGATCTTCTCGAGGAGACCTCGCATCGTGGTGGGAGCGAGCAACCGGAACGGGTAGTGGTGCGTTCGCGACCGGATGGTGGGGAGCACCTTCTCCGGTTCGGTGGTCGCGAACACGAAGATCAGGTGTTCCGGTGGTTCCTCGACGATCTTGAGCAGGGCATTGAATCCCTGTGTGGTGACCATGTGGGCCTCGTCGATGATGAAGATCCGGTACCGCGACTCGGCCGGTGCGTAGAACGCTCGATCGCGTAGTTCTCGGGTGTCGTCGACGCCGCCGTGGCTGGCCGCGTCGAGTTCGGTGACGTCGAGGTTCCCTCCCCCGCCGGGGCCGAGCGACACGCACGACCGGCACCGTCCACACGGCGCCGAGGTGGGGCCTTGTTCGCAGTTCAGCGACCGCGCGAGGATGCGCGCCGACGACGTCTTGCCGCAACCGCGCGGACCCGAGAACAGGTATGCGTGGTTGATACGGCCGGTGTCGAGAGCCGTGCTGAGGGGCGCGGTGACATGCTCCTGCCCCACCACCTCGGCGAAGGTCGCGGGTCGATACTTCCGGTACAGGGCCACGCGGCGAGAGTACCGGCGTGCACCGACACAGTCCGAACGGCGGCGTCGTTGACAAACGATATATCGCGAACTATCGTGACTGCATCAACAATGATAAGGAGTTCGCACCATGCGAAACACACGACAGATGCGCGGTGGACGCCGCGCCCACACCATGAATCAGTTCGTCACCGAGGGCCCGTTCCTGGGCGAAGATCCCCGACGCGGGGGTCCGTTCCCCGGCGGTGACCCCCGACGCAGCGGTCCCTTCGGCGACGGCCAGCACAGCAGAGGTCACCGCGGTGGCCCCATGCATCGCGGCGGACGCCGAGGACGTGCCCAGCGGGGCGATGTCCGCGCGGCCGTCCTGCAACTACTCGCCGACGAGCCCATGCACGGCTACCAGCTGATGCAGGCGATCGCCGATCGCACCGGCGGTGCTTGGAAACCCAGCCCCGGAGCGATCTACCCGACCATCTCGCAGCTCGAGGACGAAGGACTCGTCCGCGTCGAGAAAGATGCGGGACGCAAACTGGTGACGCTGACCGACGAGGGTCGCGCCCACCTCGACGACCCCGCCAACGATCAGACCGACCCGTTCGCAGGTCATTCCGCCGACGGAAACAGCGTCGACCTGCGGGGAGCGCTCCGCGACTTGCAGACCGCAGCACGTGTGGTCGCCGGCAGCGGCACCGACGCCCAGATCACCGCGGCGCACAAGGTACTCACCGAGGCACGCAGGTCGCTGTACCTGCTGCTCGCCGAAGACACCGACCCAGCACCCGACGCGACCGATCCGATCTGACGGCCGGTCACCGGTGGGCGAGGGCCTCACGCGCGAGCCCCACCCGCGAACGAAGGCCGAGCTTCGCCAGTGCGTGCGACACATGCGTCTGCACCGTCCTCGGCGACACCCCGAGCCGCGCAGCGATCTGCGGGCCGGACAATCCCTGCCCGACCAGAGTCGCGACCCGCATCTCCGCCGCCGTCAGCGAGTCCCACCCGGTCTGCGCTGTTCTGCGCGCCCCTACAGCACCGAGCGACACTCCGCACTCGCGCACTCTGCTCGCAATCCGATCCGCGACTGTGCTCGCTCCGAGATGCACCGCAAGATCGTGTGCTCGACGAGCGTGAGCATGCGCCTCGTCGCGAATACCCGAACCGGCTGCAGCACACGCGGCCTCCTCGAGCGCGGCGAGCTCCGCAACGGCGTCACCACCGGAGGCGAAGACGCCGGCCACTTCGGCCAGGGCCACATGATCACTCTTGCTCAATGCCTCGACGAAATCGACTGCGGGAGCGACTGCCGGCGACCCCGCAGCGCGGGTCTCCCGGACAACCCGGTACACCTCCGCGAACAGGTCGCGGTCGCACGTCTGCACAGCAATCCGGGCGATGTGCGGGCCGAATCGGAACGCCCACACCATTCGTCCGGCACTCACCGCGACGTCCCATGCATTCGCGGCGTGCTCTCGAGCTCGCCCATGCTCACCGAGTGCAGACCACAATTCCGCACGGACGTACTCGATGTCGGGCATTCCGAACAGCTGAGGCCGGTCCCCTGTCTCCCACCTCCGCAGCCGTCGCTCTGCAGATTCGAGATCGCCCCGGTGCACATCGACCAGCGCGGCGGTTGCAACTGCCCACGATGCCCAACCCGAATCCGTCTGCGCCGCAACCGCGAGCGCGTCGTCGCATGCCGTCACGGCCTCGTCCCACCGGCCGAGCGTGAACAATGTCCATGCGGTGACCGAATGATGCAGCGGTAGCAGCCACATCTCGGCCATCGTGTGCCCGCCGCGCGGAATGGGCGTCCGCCGCGCCAGCGCCGCGATGGGTCCGTGCGCGTAGAGCGATGCCCACATCGCCCACGCGCCCGCCGCTGACGTCTCCCGATCGAGCACGCCGTGCCCGCTCGCGGCCTGTTGCCCACGTTCGAACCACTCGAGCCCGCGGGTGGCATCCCCGGCAAGCACAGCGTGGACACCCGGCACGATCGTGTCGAGCCCGAAGTCGGACAAGTCCGCATCGGGGGCCGGTGGAGCCGGCACGGTGGCAGGCATCGGCGCACCGCCCCCGATGAGGGTTATCCATTCGTCGTACTGCTCGAGCCACACGCGTGTCTCGGGTGGCAGCGACAATCCGAGAAGCTCGCCGATCGAGGCTCGTATTCGGGGCACCTCGCCCAGCACCGTCCGGGACGTCAAGCACACCATCAAGGCGAACGCTCGTTCACCGACGACGTCCGAGGTCTCGAGCACACCGTCGGCAAGCTCGGCTGCCGCCCGGAACCGCCCGGACTCCGCAAGCACGGCAGCACGCGCCAGGGTGGGGTTTCGGTGCACAGTGGCCGCCAACTCATCGGAATCGAAGAGGCCGAAGTTCTGGACCGAACTGGGCTGCCTGCTCGGCACGAATATGCCGGGTGCGTCGGCGCGTTCGCGATGGACGAACACCCGATCCGCAGTGGGCGCACCGCTGCGCGCCAGGGCTTCTGCGACCGCACGATGCAGGAGTCTGCGCACACCCGGTGCGACGGTGTCGTACGCGATCTGCCGATACGCGGGCGCGACGAAGTCGAGGCGGGTGTCGTCGAGCCAGCGCATCACCCCAGCGTCGACGGCGGCGGTGATCGCGACCGCGCACCGTGCAGGTGCCTCACCGCCGATATCCGCGAGTTCGTCGACGGCCATCGGCCCGTCTGCGACAGCCAGCACCTGCACGAGGTCGCGTACCCGTGGGGGCAGTCGCGCGAGATGCGAGCGAATACTCGTACCGAGCTGATCGAACAATTCCGCATCGGTTCCACGCAGCGTGATCAGTCCGGATTCCGCGTCGGCCACGGTGTGCCCGCCGCGGGTGAGTAGGTCGACGAGCTGACCGACGTGGAGCGGGTTCCCACCGGTATGGGCGAGATACCGGGTGAGGTCGGGAGCGGGATTGCCACCGAGATACCGACGCACGACGGCGGCGACCTCGTCGGAACCGAGCGGGGTGAGCTCGACCGCCTGCACATGAGGTTGTGCAGCGAACATCGTCAGTGCCGCCCGTTCCGGCACCCGCCGGTAGGCCAGTATCACCACGAGCGGCAATCGGCCCGAGACCGCGCTGATCCGATGCAACAAGGTCAGGGACTCGCCATCGGCGAGATGCGCGTCGTCGACGATGAGCGCGACAGGGCCGGCGGCGTAGATCTCATCGAGGTTGTCGACGCCGTATCCGAAGGGCTTCGGGTCGAGCGGCCTGTCGGCCCCCGCGGCGAACAGGCGGCCGACTACGGAGAAGGCCGCGCGCGAGTCCAGCTCGTCTGCCGTTGTCGTCACGACACGGATATCGTCCAGCTCGCCGGCGAGTTCACGAAGAATCGTGGTCTTTCCGAGACCGACCGAACCGGCCAGCGCAAGCGCGCCGTGCTCGGTACGACGAACGTATCGGCGTACATCATCGGCGAGGGATCGGACCAGAACCGCACGATGCGTCCGACCGTCCTCCATGAGATCAAGATTAGGTCGGTCATGTCCGTTTCAGGTGGATACCCGAGAATCCACTACGTCGTTCGACGGATGTTTCGAGCGCCTTCCAGCGCGACGATGAGTCCAGCCCACTGTGCATCTCGGTGTCACCGAACGCCGGAACCGACCGACAGGGACCCGATCATGACCTCCAGAAGGATTCTCGGATACGCGACGGCGGCAGCTGCCGTCATTCCCCTCGCGCTGGCCGGCACCGGCATCGCGACCGCGATGGGCGGTAACGACCCCAGAGACGTGTACGTCACCTCGGATTTCGACTCGATCACTGCCCACATCGGCCAGGACCAAGGAATCACCGACTGCAAATTGGTGGCGCAGGGCCCGGCGTCATCGGACATCCACGAGTCGGACTGGACGAGTGACCAGTCGATCACCCTCTGGCTCCCGCAGAACAGGTACACGGCGACGGTGCTGTGTAGGTGGGACGCGACCGGACCCGACGGGTGGATCGTCCGTCAGGAAGCGGTGAATACGCCTCCCCTGCTGCACGAGAGCGCGATCGACCTCATCGAGCGCGGGTTCGCGTAGGGGCTTGTTCGTGCAGGATCGGCGGCCTCCCCCCAGAACTCCGGGCGAACGGTGCCTTCACCCCGACCGCAGGCACCATTCGCCCGGGGCCGTGTTCCACGACGTCGGGCAGGTCGGCCCCTGACAACCATTCGGAAGCCGGCCTTCGACTCGATCACCACTCACATCGATCCGAGCTGAACCTGCTCAGGGAGTATCGACGAGGGCGAAGCCCGCACCGATTCCGCGGTGCGTGTCGATCTCCTCAATGATCCGATCCGCTCGCTGGTAGGCCGCGAACCCCCTGCCGGTGGGCCGGTACCCGACCGAGAGCCCGATCCATTCCCCGGTGTCGGCCCGGACGAGCGGCCCCCCTGAATCACCCGGTTTCATCAGTAGTGCGGACGACATCAGGTTCGAGTCGACGAGTACATCACCGGAGGTACAGGCCACCCCGTTGGTGCGTCCGGCAGCGCACTGCATTCCGACCGGGCGATCGCCGCGGTCGAGCGACCCGATGGATTCGAGGACCACCCGCTGTCCACGGTCGTTCGGCTCCGACGTGTTCGAGCCGCGCACCTTCGTCTCGTCGAGCAGTAGAACGGCGTAGTCGGGTACTTCGTCGGTGGGGAATCCGATAGGGTCCACCGAGCCGGTGCTCGCGACATCGGTCTCCGCGCCGACCGGTCCACGATGCTGCTCACCGACCTTCCACACCTGAGAAGAGCCGTCCTGCCTGCAGTGGCCGGCGGTGATGGCGACCAGTCTGTCTGCGTCGTCGCGCCCCACCGCCGCGATGGAACACCAACCGGGTACCGGCTCCGCCGAAAACGTGATGCCGTCGCCCGGACGAAGGACGACGCGGTCGTCTCCCCCGCCTGCCGTGGCAATACCGGGGATCGTCAGTGCACAGGCGAGAGCCGCGGCGGACGCAGTCAGGCCACGCTTCACTTCTTTCCGGCCTTGGCCGCCGCTTTGGACGCCTTCTTGAACTCGCGCACCTCGTGCAACGACTGCGAATCGACGACATCGGCGATCGAACGGCGGGCGCCCTCGTCGCCGTACGCCCCCGCGGCCTCACGCCAGCCCGCAGGCTGTACATCCCGCTGCTTACCGAGCAGGGCGAGGAAGATCCGAGCCTTCTGGTCGCCGTACCCGGGGAGCGCCTTCAGCCGCTTCAGTACTTCCTTGCCGCCGGGGTCGCCTGAGGTCCAGATCGCGGCGGTGTCGCCGTCGTACTCCTCGACGATCGAGGCGCACAGTGCCTGAATGCGCTGGCCCATCGATTTCGGGAACCGGTGCACCGCCGGTGGCCGAGAACACACCTCGATGAACTCGTCGGGGTCCATGTGCGCGATCCGGTGCACATCGAGTCCCCCGAGCCGATCGGCGATCTTCTTCGGGCCCGCAAACGCCGTCTCCATCGGTACCTGCTGGTCGAGCAGCATTCCGATCAGAAGCGCAAGCGAGTTCTCGGAAAGCAATGCGTCTGTGTCCGGATCCCCGACCAGGTTCAGCGTCGTTGCCATGGGTCGATCATGCACCCAGCGTCACTGTCGCCGCCACAGGACGACTCCCAGGATCACTGTCGCTGTGAGCGCAATCGAGGCGGTCAGTGCATACATCCAGTGCGGGAAGAGTGTCGGCTCCGAGGTGCCCGGCACCGCTGCGAGGGCAGCGAACAAGGCGACGACAGCGATCGCACCACCGGCCGCGGACCATCCCCGCGCGAGCCGGGAATGACGCGCGCCGCGCAGTTCGGCGCTGCGCAACACTGCGCGCTCGATCACCTCGACGGCGCCTGCGAGCTCGGCATCGAGGTCGGCGATCTCGTCGGCGGCCCTGCGGACCAGCAAGGACCTCAATTGTGTCGACTGTGTCCACGAGTGGAAACGGTCGTTGTGGAGTGAGGCCTTTCGCAGCAGCGCCCTCTCCATCTTCCGGGCCTGCATGGCGGCGATGTCGTCGAGCGCCTCGACGAGGCGGTCACCGGTGAGATCGTCGTGGTTGCGGAGGTGGTCGAGGACGCGCCAGAAGTCGGTCGAGCAGTGCGCGCGCAGCGCTACCCACGGAAGCAATTCGAAGATCATCTCGGCTGTGCCGTGCCCGACGTAGTCGCTACCCACCGGGGTCGCTTCGAGGTCCAGCAGCACCGCACCGCAGTCCTCCCGTACCGCGACCGCTGCACCGGGCTGCACGGGTCGTTCCACGAGCGGGACCCGATCCCAATTCCACAGCACGCCCCACATCTGCGCTGTAGCTCTGGCCTGTGAGTCGGTGCGGCGCCCGTCGACGAGTTCACGCACGCGGTCACCGCCGCTCGACACCACCTCCACCATCAAGGCCTCGACGATCTCCTGGTCACCCACGCCGCGATGGCGGTGCACGACGAGATCGCTCAGAGGGCTGTAGGTGGTCGGGGCGGGCATCCGTCGGTTCAGGCCGGGGAACAGGTCGTTGAGGCATGCGGCGCTGGTCAACGAGAACGGTGCAAGGAATTCGTCGACCGCTGGACGGAAGCCGGCGCCGTCGCGGTCCTGTAGCGGG
The DNA here is from genome assembly GCF_055230935.1 of Rhodococcus ruitaii. Lineage (NCBI taxonomy): Bacteria > Bacillati > Actinomycetota > Actinomycetes > Mycobacteriales > Nocardiaceae > Rhodococcus > Rhodococcus ruitaii. The sequence goes on from NZ_JBUYWC010000018.1 coordinate 115,868, forward strand.
TCGGCGCGCCAGTCGATCAGCGGAGACTTGTCGTCACTCAGAGATTCAAGGGCGAGGACGAGGCCGTGCCCGGGGATCTCCCACAGCGACAGGCACGTCGCAGGCGAGCCCACGAACGGATGCGTGGCACCGGTGCGCAATGCGCCCGTCGAGGAACCGAACGACAACGGTGCGCACTCACGGTCGGTGATGTGCCGATACGCGAGCAAGCTGGCCGGGCGAACGCCGTGTTCGGTGCGCGGCAACGTCCCGATACGAGCCGGAAGGAACGGCTCGAGTTCGTCCACCGCCGCGACGGGCGGTGGCGACACCGCCGCGGCCTCGATGTCGAGAGCCAGGAGAAACACTTTCAAAACACCGTGACAGCCCGTGACGGAACCGACGGCTGCTGCGCCGGCTCCGGATCGTACGAGAGCGCGGTCTTCCATCACACTCACCACTTCCGAACCCGCCGCGGGAATGCGGCGACCCTGACATCGGAGTATGGCACTTATTCACAGGAAAGCGAATTTGCCGATTTCGGGAGGTCAGAGCGATGCGTCCGAAGTAGTCCACCGTCGGTCCACTTGTTCTCCACAGGTTTGTCCACAGCTTGGGAGAACGTGTGACACCCGGGGCCAGTGAGCCCCGAGCGGTCAGTGTCCGAGCGTCTTCTCGGTGGCGGCAAGCAGCACGCAGGTTGCAACGCCGTCCATCGCCTTGGCGAGCTCGTCGAGGGACGGGAAGCTCGGAGCGAGGCGGATGTTCTTGTCGTCGGGGTCGTTCTTGTACGGGAATGCCGATCCCGCGCCGGTGAGGGCGATTCCCGCGTCCTTCGCCAGCGCGATGACCCGCTTGGCGGTGCCGTCGACGACGTCGAGGCTGATGAAGTAGCCACCCTTCGGCTCCGTCCACGATGCGACCTTCGACGCGCCCAGCCGGTCTTCGAGGATCGTGCGGACCAGCGCGAACTTCGGGGCAAGGATGTCGCGATGCTTCGCCATATGTGCGCGCACGCCGTCCGCGTCGCCGAAGAAGCGCAGGTGACGGAGCTGGTTGACCTTGTCGGGCCCGATCGTCTTGATTCCGAGTAGCTTCTGGTACCAGTCGAGGTTCGCGGTGGAGCTACCGAAGAAGCTCACACCCGATCCCGCGAAGGTGATCTTCGACGTCGAGGCGAGGGCGAACACCCGGTTCGGGTTTCCGGCCTCGGCGGCGAGACCCAGGATGTCGATCGCCGGAGCGACCTCTTCGAGGACCGGGTGCACCGCGTACGCGTTGTCCCAGAAGATCCGGAAGTCGGGGGCCGCGGTCCGCATCGACACCAGTGCGCGAGCGACATCCTCGCTGTAGACCGCGCCGGTGGGGTTCGAGTACGTCGGAACCGTCCACATGCCCTTGATCTGCGGGTCGTTCGCGACCAGTTCGGCGATCGCGTGGACATCGGGGCCATCGTCGTTCAGGCGGACCGGAATCATCTCGATGCCGTACGACTCGGTGATCGCGAAGTGACGATCGTAGCCGGGCGCCGGGCACAAGAACTTCACGACCGGTTCCTGCGACCACGGACGCGGCGAATCGACGGTGCCGTGCAGCAGCGACCACGTGATGAGGTCGTGCATGATCTCGAGGCTCGCGTTGTTCCCGGCGAGCAGGTTGTCGGCGGGAATGGAGAGCAGTTCGGCGAAGATCGCCCGCAGCTCGGGCAGCCCCTTCAGCCCGCCGTAATTACGGCAATCGGTGCCGGAGGCATCCCGGTAATCGTCCGCGCCCGGAAGCGACAACAACTGCGCAGAGAGGTCCAACTGCTCGAGGGACGGCTTCCCGCGGGTCAGATCCAGCGTCAGCTTCTCGGTCTTCAACCGCTCGTAATTCGCGGATTGGCGCTCGTGCTCTGCAACGAGTTCCTCATGGCTCATCAACCCGATCTGGGTCTGCGTGGGCATGCGGAGAGACCTTTCACCGTGCACGGCGACACGGGCATCGGCGGAAAACAAGGGGACCCCGCGCACCCGGCAGAGCCCGTTGACCCTTGCTGCCTTCCGGCCCTGGGGGAGTTCACAGGATGCGCGCCGCGCGGGATCCATGGGCAAGTCTAGAGGACTCCCTGTACGGGTGCGCACCACCCCCACCGAGGCCTCTCGATTCGCGTTTCGACCTGCTCGTTTGGGAAGTCCGCGGGTTGTTTCGGTATGCTTCCACACGGAGGATTCGCCTAGTGGCCTATGGCGCTCGCCTGGAACGCGGGTTGGGTTAACGCCCTCAGGGGTTCAAATCCCCTATCCTCCGCCAACGGGAAAGCCCGTGACCAGCTGACATGCTGATCACGGGCTTTCCTCGTTCTGATGTCACGTCACAAGGATGCGTGCAGAATCCGTGTCATCGTTTGTGCCAGATCAGCAGCATTGGACACTTGAACTACCTGGGGAATGTCCCCGGGTCACGGTGAATGGGCGGCACAGCTGCCGGGATCGAAGGAGTTCGTCGGAGATCGTGATCAGCGACAACAACGAAACGATCCATCGAGAGGCCGATTCCCGGCAGGCGGCCACCTGGCGCGAGATGCTGGATCGGGAGATCGACGAAATCTCGGCGGCGATCGAGAACACCGAGAAGCGCGCACTCGCCGAGCACCGCGCCGGCGCTGTCGACCGCGCGCGCAAGTTCGATGCCGACAGCGAGAGATGCCGCGCCGAACTGAAGGAACTGCACCGGATGCGACGCAACCTCACAGACCGATTCGCCTGAACCGGCATCGCGCGCACCCGTCCTGACGCCTACTCGCAGGCCACGCCGTCGCCGTCGCGGTCCATCTTCGGCCGGTACCCGGGCTCGCCCACATACAACGGTGCAGCTCCGGCGGCACGGGCCGCAGCACAGTTCTCGTAGTACACCGTGCCCTGGTCGGCGGCGTCGACCGGAACAGGGTCCGGGGCCGCCGCCGTTTCGGCCGATACCGGCGACGCCGGGACGGCGGTGGTCGAGGATGGCACCGGGGCGGGCACGGGTGAATCCACCGCGGCGGCCGACCCACCACACGTGGTGAGCACCCGCACGATCGCATCGTGCTCGGCCTGTGTGACCCACAGCCCGTAGGCGGATTTCACCTGAACCTGTCGTGCCACATACGTACAGCGGTAGGCGCGGTTGGGTGGCAGCCACGTCGCGGCGTCACCGTCACTCTTCTGCTGATTGATGGGTCCGTCGACCGCCTGGAGATTTCTCGGATCGTTCGCGAAATCGGCGCGGGTCTGCGCATCGAGTTGCTGCGCGCCCTTCTGCCATGCGTCCGACAGCGCGACGACATGATCGATCTGCACCGCCGTGGAGGTGTCCTGGCCGCGGGTGAACGCGATGGTCGTGCCGGTGTACGTGTCGTCCAGTGTGCCGGACAGGACGACGCAGTCGCGGGTCCCCTGCTTGTAGACGATGTCGACGAGGTCCCGGGCGAGGATGTCGTTGCGGGTGTCGCATCCGTTGCGCCCGCCTGCCACCGAGACGTCGTCACTCCACGCCTGGCCGAACAGGTCGCGGTCGTATCCGGTTTTCGGTGCACGACCTTTGATCGGCAGCGTCGCGAGTTGCGAGAGCGCGGCGTCCGCCTCATCCGTAAGCCCGGCGGGGGCGGGAATCTCGGCGATCGGCGAAACCGCTGCGGAGGGCGTCGCAGCGGCAGGTGTCGTGGCCGGTGCCGTCGTGGACGTCGGGACACTCGACAGTGCGGAGGTCATGCCAGTGTGTGAGCTCGGTTCGACATCGGTGGCAGGCTCCGCACAGCCTGCGAGCAACACCACCGCGGCAGCGACTCCCGCGACCCAGCGGGCACGCGAACGTATCGGGACTATTCGAGATGGGGACACCGGGAGTACTCCTGCGCGAAATGGAACCGTTCCGAGGTTGCTATCGCAGCTCCACCGCAGTTTTGTTACATGCGCTACATAACGGTTGGTGCTTCCGATCCGACCGGCAACTCCATCATTTCCGCGTGGTCGATCGGGGTCCGCTACGGGTTCGTGGCAGTCCCGAGGTGGACCAGGCGCAGCTCGACCAGGTCGCTCACGTAGCGGCCGCCCTTGACGTCTCCAGGGACGATGAGCCGCGGCGCTTCGAGGGGCATCCCGTCCTCGGTGTGGGCGACGAGGACGTCGGACCGTCGACGAACTCGGTCTCGCGGCCGGAGTCACAACGACAGTGCTGGTCAAGTCCACCGAGGTCATGCTCGGAGTCGATTAGTCCCGCCAGAGGCCGGGCCAGAGCGTGCCCGGGGCGTGTTCGGCCGCGAGGTCGTAGTGGCCACCACGCGCATACCCAAGTCCCCTTCTTCACTCAGCGGCTCCAATAGCCGGAACTCACAGGGTCCTCACAGCCTGCCTGCGGACAATTAGGAAACAGGGGGGCGACGGAGAAGGAGACGACGATGACCAACACGCACCCCTCACAGCCCGACTGGATCGGAAGTGACGGCGCTTCGTGGGCCGTAGACTTCCGTCCCCCGTTCGGCTACCTGGTCCCGACGGGGCAACTCGTCGACGACGCCGCACTCGACGACGATGTCGACGTCCTCACGACGGCATTCCTGAACATCGCGACCGAACGCCAACTTCTCCGGCCCGGCCAGTATGTGCTCGTCCGTGAGGTCGGCCCCCGTAGGTGGTTCGACATCGTCGACTGGTACATGGACCTCGACGAGGCGCTCAGCGATGCCGACCTGCGCGGGCAGCCGACCGTATTCGACTGCGAGACCGAAGCCGAGATCCCCAGCTCTTGGAGTAGGGTGGCCGGCTGAACGTCGGACCGGGCTCAGGCACCCATCTTCGCCATCTTGTCGAGCCACGCCCGCGCATCGTCGGGCAGGTTTCCACACTTCTCTGCGTGCGCGCACCACGTCTTGGTCGTCGCGAGAAAGTTCATCGGGTTGTAGGCGTCCTCCTGGTAGGACCACAGCCCGTCACCGGCGTAGTGCAGAATCGTGATGTTCGGGGAATTGTGCTCAGTGCCGTCACCCGGGTCTTCCATCGGGTTCTGTACTTCGCAGATCACCCAGCCGCGGTCTTCGTCGATCACGTACCACGACGGCGGAAACGCGGTCATCCGGCTACCGGGGAAAGCCGTCATGGTCCGCGTCACCCATTTCCGGACGGCGTCACGTCCGTTCATCGTCCCGTACGCGTGCTCGACGTAGGTGACGTCTTCCGTGAACATCTCCGCATAACAGTTCCAGTCACGCGTACGTGTCGCCCGCACCACCGTCTCCCGATAGTCTTCGTACGCTTTCTCGAGCTCGTCCCTGCTCCACCCCATCGCACAGCCTTCCCGTCCTCATACGTCGTATCACCGCTGATCGGCGGTGGTGGCGCGGACGTCGTCACCCATGACATCAGGAGACGCACACGCTCCGCTACGGTTCTCCCATGCGCGCCCGCCCCTACGCAACCACCAGCCCCACCAGGCTCGCTGCGGCACTGCTCGAGGTCGCCGCGCGCAGCGGTCTGGACTCGGCGAGCGTGCGAGAAGTCGCGAGCCAGGCGGGCGTGTCGATAGGCGCTGTCCAACATCACTTTCCGACCAAGGACGAGATGCTCGCGTACTCGTTCCGAGCCCTCGCCGATCGGGTGCTGGCGCGGCTCGCGACGGTCGACCCCGACATCGACCCCGCCCGCACCCTGTTCGCGGCGCTGAGTCAGCTCCTGCCCCTCGACGACCAGCGCGGCAGCGAAGCACACGTGATGGCCGCATTCGCGGTGCGCGCTGCGATGTCGCCGTCGTTGAGTTCGATCCGCAGTTCCATCCTCTTCACGATCCGCACCGGCCTCGCCACCGTCCTGATCCGCATGGACACCCCTGATCCCGAGACCCGTGCGGCGCTTCTCCTCGCCGCTGTCAACGGTTTGGCGTTGGACGCGACCTCGAGCCCGGATCTGTATCCGCGTGAATACCTCACACATGCGCTGCACACTCAGATCCACCTGGTGCTCGACGCCGCAGTCTGACGCTCACCGCCCCCACCACCGGCACTGCGGATGAGCACCTGGATAGAGTGCACGAGTGTCTCATTCGGCCGACAACGGTGCGGGCCGGTTTGCGCCCAGCCCGTCGGGCGACCTGCATGTGGGCAACCTCCGCACCGCAGTCCTCGCGTGGCTGTTCGCGCGCTCGACGAACCGCCGGTTTCTGCTACGGATCGAGGACCTCGATCGGGTCCGGCCCGGCGCCGAACGGTCTCAGCTCGACGATCTCGCAGCATTGGGACTCGACTGGGATGGCGAGGTCGTCCACCAATCCCGCCGCATGCGCCTGTACGACGCGGCGATCGCGCGTCTCGCACGGGCCGGCCTGACCTACGAGTGCTACTGCACGCGGCGTGAGATCCAGCAGGCCACGTCGGCTCCGCACGCCCCGGCGGGCGCCTACCCGGGCACATGCCGGAACCTCACCGATGCGGAGCGGGCAACGAAGCGCGACAGTGGTCGCCCACCGGCGATCCGGCTGCGTTCGGGCGAGGTGTACTACACGGTTCACGACGTGCTGCACGGCGATTTCACAGGCATCGTCGACGATCTGGTATTGCGACGCGGTGACGGCACTCCCGCCTACAACCTCGCGGTGGTCGTCGACGACGCCGCGCAGGGCGTCGATCAAGTGGTCCGCGGCGACGACCTGCTGGCGTCGGCACCTCGTCAAGGATATGTGGCTGCATTGCTGGGACTTCCGATCCCGGTCTATGCACACGTCCCGCTCGCATTGAATGCCGACGGAAGGCGCCTCGCCAAACGCGACGGCGCCGTGACGCTCTCGGACCGGTCTGCGCGCGGGGAGGCTCCCTCCGATGTGCTCGCGGCGATCGCGGTGTCCCTGGATCTGGCAGACCCCGACGAACCCGTGTCGCTGTCGCTGCTGCTCGACCGGTGGAATCCGGCACAGCTGCCATCGGAGCCGTGGATATACGACCCCGGATAGCCACCGCGATGGGAAGTGCTGCATCGGGGTTGTAACGCACGTAACCTCACGTGAGAACTGGCAGCACGTGCACATCCCATCCTCGAGAGGATCCGATGACGACCGGCGGTTACGACCCCAACAAGGACCCCCAGAACCCGGGGGACGATCCCAATCAGTCCTGGCCCGGGTTTCCGCCCGGTGGCACCAATCCCCCTCCCGGCGGATATCCCCCTCCGGGTAACTACCCGCCGCCTCCGCAGGGCGGCGGTGGATACCCACCTCCTCCCGGTGGCAACTACCCTCCCCCACCCGGTAGCTACCCCCCTCCACCCGGCAATTTTCCACCGCCGCCGAGCGGTGATTTCGGAGGCGGCTTCGCGCCCGGCGGGCCTGCGCTGAGTGTCGGCGACGCGATCTCCTACGGCTGGCGCAAATTCAGCCAGAACCCCGGCGTGTGGATCATCTTCATGCTGGTGGCCTTCGTCATCCAGGGGCTGCTCAACTGGATTTTCGGAGGATTCGACTTCTCGGTCTCGCTCGATGACGGCGCGAGCGGATTCAGCGCCTTGTCGGTCATCGGCAGCCTCGTCACCACGGTGGTCGGTTACCTGATCCAGGCGGCATTCGTGCGTGGCGCCCTGAGCGAGGTCGACGGGCAGAAACCCGCGTTCGGAACCTTCCTCCAGATCGGAGCAGCCGGTGCAGTGATCCTTGCGGGCCTGCTCGTGGGTATCGCCACTTTCGTCGGCTTGTTCCTGTGCATCATCCCCGGGCTCGCCGTCGCGTTCTTGACGTGGTGGACGATGCAGTTCGTGGTCGACCGCAATCAGGACGCAATCACCGCCATCAAATCGAGTTTCAACGCGATCAAGTCGAATGCCGGCACGTTGTTCCTGCTCGCACTGGCACTCATCGGCATCAATATCATCGGTGCCCTGCTGTGCGGTCTGGGGCTTCTCGTCTCCGTCCCGGTTGCGATCATCGCCTCGACGTACGCCTACCGCGTCACCACGGGGGGACCCGTCGCACCCTGACGTTTCGATGCGTCGCCGCTACTGTTCGTCACCTCGACGTTGTACGGTGACGCATCCGCATGTTGATCACAAAAGGGAGACACATGACCTCCGGTGGATACCCACCTCCTCAGCCCAATCCGCAGAACCCGGGCTCGTACCCGGGTGGCCAGACTCCGCAGTACGGCGGCACCCAGCCCGGCTTCGGACAGCAGCCGACGGACTACACCCAGCAGTTCTCCGGGCCGATCGACGGCTACCAGCCGGACGCTGGTTCCCAGTACGGTGCACCCCAGGGCAACCAATTCGGTGCACAGCAGCAGGGCGCACCCCAGTACGGGGCGCCCCAGTACGGAACCCCTCAGTACGGCACCCCCCCGTACGGGCAGGCTCCGGGCGACCAGCAGTTCGGCGGTGTACCCGGCTTCCCCTCCCAGACCCCAGGGGGATTCGGGCAGTCGCGACCGGGTGAACTGCTTCCGCGCCTCGGTGCGCGCATCATCGACGGGTTGATCGTCGGAATCCCGATGGGCATCCTCACCGCGATCGTCGCCTTCGTCGCCGGTGGGTTCATGTCCTTCGTCATGTCGGTCCTCACGGGCGTCGTCGCCTTCGGGTACTGGACCTACCTCGAATCGACCCAGGGCGCGACCTTCGGGAAGAAGCTGCTCGGCTTGTCCGTGATCGGCCCGAACGGTGGTCACCCCACCCTCGAAGAAGCCGGCAAGCGCAATGCTTTCGTCGCACTCCAGGCACTGACCGGCATCCCGTTTCTGGGGTGGCTTGCGGGCCTCGCGTCGCTGGCCGCATACATCGGCATCGCCGTGACCATCGAGCAGGACGGCACCAAGCAGGGCTTCCACGACAAGTTCGCGGGAGGCACCCGGGTCGTCAAATCCTGACGGCGCCACCACCGCACAGCGGGCTCGGTCCTGAGGGACCGGGCCCGCTGTCGCTTTGGTACCTTTCGCAATCGACCAGCTCAGGTGCTTGGATGTCCAGGTGACAAACAGAACCGACGTCCCGAACCCCGCTTCCGAGCAAGTCGCCTTCGCCCGGGTGGGACACAGCTTCTACCCAGGGATCCTGGTGCTGTTCAGCACGGTGCTGATCATCTCCAACATCACCGCGACCAAAGGTGTTGCGTTCTTCGGCGATAGCGAATTCGCAGTCGGACCGCTGCAAATACTTCCGATCATCACCGACGGCGGCTTCTTCCTGTTCCCGCTCGCCTACATCCTCGGCGACGTCCTCAGCGAGGTGTACGGGTTCGCCGCGACCCGTCGCGCGGTGCTGTTCGGTTTCGGAGCGGTCGCGCTGTCGGCACTGTGCTTCTGGATCACGTGGTCGCTGCCTGCAGCCGAGTTCTACGAGCACCAGGAATCGTTCGAAGCTGTACTCGGCGTGGTACCGCGCCTTCTTCTCGCTGGTCTGGCCGGCTATCTGGTCGGTCAGTTACTCAACTCGTACGTACTCGTGTGGATCAAGACCCGCACGAAGGAGAAGCACCTGTGGGCGCGTCTGATCGGGTCCACCGTCGTCGGTGAGTTCGCCGATACATTGATCTTCTGCACGATCGCTGCCGGCGCAATCGGCATCTCCACGTGGTCGGATTTCGTGAACTACGTGGTGGTCGGCTTCCTGTGGAAAACGCTCGTCGAGATCGTCGTCATGCCTCTCACCTACCGGGTGATCGCGTATGTGAAGAAGCACGAGCCGAGTTACGGCGCGCGTTTGGAGGCGTAGAACCGGCCCAACGTCTCGGCCTTGTGCTCGGCGAAGCGGCCGTCGTCGATGCACTGACGGATGTCGTCGACGAGACGCACGGTGTACCGCTCGTTGTGGATCGTGCACAAGGTGGACGCCAGCATCTCCTTCGCCTTGAACAGATGGTGGAGATACGCGCGCGTGTAGTTCGCGCACGTGTAGCAATCGCAGTTCTCGTCGATGGGCGTGAAGTCGCGACGGAATCGGCTCGTGTTGATGTTGAACCGTCCGTCGGGGGTGTAGATCGCAGCATTGCGCGCGACCCGCGACGGGTTGACGCAGTCGAACGTGTCGGCGCCGTGTTCGACGGCCACGAACATGTCGTCGGGCTCGCTGATCCCGAGCATGTGTCGCGGCTTGTGCTCGGGGAGTTCCTCGCTGCACCAGCGCACGATCGTGCCCAGGTTCTGCTTCTCGAGCGCCCCGCCGATGCCGTAGCCGTCGAACCCGCGGCCTGTCTCCCCGCGGATCGATTCGAGACCTCGGCACGCTTGCCGACGCAGATCCTCGTACTGAGCGCCCTGCACCACGCCGAACAACGCCTGGTACGGGCGGTGGGTGCGCTGCGCAGTGAGCTTCTCGTGCTCGGCGATGCAGCGCACTGCCCACGCCTGCGTGCGCCGCAGGGACTCCTCCTGATACCCGCGGGTGTTCATCAGTGTGGTCAGCTCGTCGAACGCGAACATGATGTCGGCGCCCAGCTGATGCTGGATGCGCATCGACACCTCCGGGGTGAAGCGGTGCCTCGACCCGTCGAGATGCGACTTGAAGGTCACGCCGTCATCGTCGACCTTCGCGAGCCGTTCCTTGCCCTTCGCGATGACGTCGTCGTTCTGGACACCCACCGCCTCCATGGCGATCACCTTCTTGAAACCCACACCGAGCGACATGACCTGGAATCCGCCGCTGTCGGTGAAGGTCGGACCGGGCCAGTTCATGAATCTGCCGAGCCCACCGGCCTCGTCGACGATGTCCGGACCCGGCTGCAGATACAAATGGTAGGCATTCGCGAGGAGCGCCTGCGCCCCGAGATCGGACATCGACTCGGGCAGCACCGCCTTGACCGTCGCCTTCGTGCCGACCGCCACGAACGCCGGGGTGCGAATATCGCCATGCGGGGTGTGAATGGTGCCGGTGCGCCCCAATCCGTTGTCGAGGCGGGTCCCGATGGTGAAGAACGGATCGTTCGGGGTGGGCACGGTCGTGTCGGCAGCGCTGGGGTAGGTCACGGCGTCATCCAATCACGACGCTTTCTCCCACGGGTTGACACACCGGACGCCGAGGGGCTCGAAGTGCTGGGTGTTGCGTGTCGCCACGGTCATCTCGGCGGCCTGCGCGACGGCGGCAATGAGAGCATCGCCGAACAGCGCATGTTCGGGCACCCGGTAGGTAGCCAAGACCCGTGCGGCCGGCAGATCGAACGGCAGCACACGCTCAGCGAAGGCGGGCAGGACTCGCTCGTCGAACCACCGGCGTAGGATGCTTCCTTGCGCCGGGTCGGATCGCTCTTTGGCAACCACTCCTCGCTCGATCTCGGCGATGGTCACGGCCGTCACGTACTGGTCCGCGATCAGGACCGACGCTGCCCAGGTCTCGACCGATGGGTTGCGTCCCCGAACTCGCAGCGCGGACACGACGTTGGTGTCCAAGACGTACTTCACAACTCAGCCGTTCGAGCGGTCACACCAAGGCGTTCGGGCTCGAACTCGACGTCGGCACCCTCATCGGTGCTCAACAAGTCGACAAGTGTGACCGGCTCCCGCTCGAGGGCCTCACCGAGGATTTCGCGTACCTCCGCTTCGACCGAGCGGTGATGCCGCTCGGCACGTGCCCGCAGAGCGGCTTTGGTTCCCGCGGGAAGGTTGCGAATCAGAATCTGTTCCACCGTGATCACCTCCGATATCACGCAACGATATCACTCTGAGGTGAGGGTGCGCGCCTACTCGATCCCACGTTTACGGTCGCCGCACAGCGACGGCGAAGATCGCCACGCCCGCCAGCGCCAGCACCACGCCGACGGCTGCGGGAGCCGTGTATCCGAAGCCTGCCGCGATGACGGCACCGCCGATCCACGCACCGAACGCATTCGCCAGGTTGAACGCCGCATGGTGGAGCGACGCCGCGAGCGTCTGCGCATCCTCCGCGACATCCATCAACCGGACCTGCAGACCTGGACCCACCGCGGCACAACCCGCACCGAGCAGGAACACCAGCAGTAGCGCCGTATAGGGGTTGTGCGCTGCCGCGACGAACACCGCCAGCAGTACGGCGAGCGACGTCACCGTCATGAAGATTCCCGGCACCAGAGCACGATCGGCGAGCAGGCCGCCGACGAAGTTTCCGACGACCATGCCGATCCCGAACAGCATCAGCGCGATGGGCACCAGCGACTTCGACAGTCCCGCGACGTCGGTCAGGGTGGTGCTGATGTAGGTGTAGACGGCGAACACACCGCCGAAGCCGATGACCGCCACCGCGAGCGTCAGCCACACCTGCCTGCGCCTCAAGGCTCCGAGTTCGATCCGCACACTCGTGGTGGGGATCGACAGTGACGGCACCCACATCGCGATCGCGGCGACGGTCACCGCACCGATCACCGCGACCAGGACGAACGCGGAACGCCAGCCCAGCGCCATTCCCAGCCACGACGCCGCAGGCACCCCGACGACGTTGGCCACCGACAAACCCATCATCACCAGCGACACCGCCCGAGCGCGCTGCCCCTTCTCCGCGAGATGCGCCGCGACCAGCGCCGCGACACCGAAATACGCGCCGTGCGGCAGTCCCGCGAGGAACCGGGATGCGACGAGCAGCTCGTAGTTCGGTGCCAGCACTGTCGCCGCGTTACCGACGGTGAACGCGATCATGAGTGCGATCAACAGCGTCTTGCGCGGCACTCTCGCGCCGATCACTGCAATCAGCGGAGCTCCGACGACGACACCGGCCGCGTACGCCGACACCACGTGCCCGGCGGTGGGTTCGGAGATGCCGAGCCCGGACGCTATGTCGGGCAGTAGACCCATCGCGACGAACTCGGTGGTTCCGATTCCGAACGAACCGAGCGCAAGCGCCCACATCACCCAGGCTCGTCGCGGGTGGGCTGCAGTTGTGTGAGCTGCGTCCGGGGTGGTGGACGCAGCACCTGATGGACGGTCGGAAGCCGTGGTGGTCATGCAGGAGGAACCTTCGATTGTGCGAGTCGCAGGGGCCGGTCCATCATCGGAGGCGGCCAAGCCTCCATTGTCCTGCGTCTGCGCCTCGGCGACGATCCGAGACGGCGTGAGTTGCGCCATGCGGCGCACCGTCGATTCCGGCACTACCAATCCGCGCCGGCACGCTTCGACATGCGCAATCGGAGGGTGCCGTCCCGAGTCGACACCGTCTCGAGTCGAGCGTTCACGTCAGGACTGGCGCCTCGACTCGCGCGGACTTCCGAGCCTCGACTCGCCGAGCCACGAACTTGCCGATTTCGTCGACCCACAGCACGGTCGATCCGACCGCGACGGCGAGGACCCACTGCTGCGACGTGAGTGCGGTGGTGTCGAAGAATCCCTGCAGCGCGCTCATCTGCACTACGCAGATCTGCAACACGATGACCGCGATGATCGCGATCCAGATCGTGTGGTTGGTGAACGTCTGCATCGAGAACACCGACCCGAGATTCGATCGCACGTTGAACAGGTTGAACACCTGGTAGAAGACGAACGTCGTGAATGCAAGAGTCGTCGCGAACAACGGGTCGGATGCACTGTCGGGGAACAATTCCGGGCCGAAGTGCAGGACGGCGATCGTTCCTGCCGTCATCAGCACACCGAGCCCGAGGATCCGCTGCACGCGTTCCCGGGTGAGCAGCGCTTCCTTCACCGGTCGCGGTGGCCGCTTCATCGCGTCCGGCTCGGTGGGGTCCACTCCGAGTGCGAGCGCGGGCGGCCCGTCCATGATGATGTTCACCCACAGGATCTGCAGGGCGGTGAACGGCGCCCCGCCCGCCAACCCGAGCACACCCGCGGTGAGAAAGATCAGCACGAACCCCCACGCGGTGGTGAGCTGGAACTTCACGAACTTGACGATGTTGTCGTAGATCCCGCGCCCCTCCGACACCGCCGTGACGATCGTGGCGAAGTTGTCGTCGGTGAGGATCATGTTCGCCGCGCCTTTGGAGACGTCGGTGCCCGTGATGCCCATGGCGACACCGATGTCGGACTGTTCGAGCGCGGGTGCGTCGTTGACACCGTCGCCGGTCATTGCAACGATCTGGCCGTCGGCCTGCAGCGCCTTGACGAAGCGAATCTTGTGTTCGGGCGCGACACGGGCAAGGACGCCGAATTGTGCTGCCTGCTCCCGGAATTCGTCGTCGCTGAGGGTATCGAGGTCGGCGCCACCTGCGGCCTTGCCTTGGATACCCAGCTCGTTCGCGATCGCCGACGCGGTGACCAGGTGATCCCCCGTGATCATGTGCACCGCGATACCCGCGTCGTGCGCCACCTCGATGGCGTCCTTCGCTTCGGGGCGTGGCGGGTCGACGATGCCAACAATCGCGTACACCGTCAGGTCGGATACCTTGTCCTGCAGCGCGTCCGCATCTCCCCGCGGTACCGCGTCCAGCGCGCGACCGGCGATCATCAGGGTACGCAGGCCTTCGGACGCGAGATCGTCGACCGCCTGGCGGATCCGCGTGCGCGCGGCGTCGTCGATCGGGATCGGGCCGTCATCGCCGAGTGTGGTCGTCGCGCGGTCCAGCAGCACACCGGGCGCACCCTTCGCGAAGCACCGGTAGCCGCCGCTCGGGAGGGCATGGAATGTCGCCATGTACTTGTAGTCCGAGTCGAACGGTACCTCCTCGATCCGTGCCAGCGCCGCACGGCTGCCTTCGACGTCGATGCCGCCCTTCTCTGCCAGGACGACGAGCGCTCCTTCGGTGGGGTCGCCGACGAGAGTGCCGTCGCGCACGATCGCGTCGTTGCACATTGCCATGCCCAGCAGCGCGTCGGTGAGGTCTGGCGCGGGCCTGCCGTCGCCGACGAGGATCTTTCCGTCGGTTCTGTATCCCGTACCGGTGACGCGGAAGTTGCGCCCGTGCACCAGCAACCGCTGTACCGTCATCTCGTTGAGGGTGAGGGTTCCGGTCTTGTCGGTCGCGATGTGAGTGGTGCTGCCGAGCGTTTCGACGGCTGCGAGTTGTTTGACGATCGCGCCGCGCGCCGCGAGCCGCGACGCGCCCATCGCCAGTGTGAACGCGACAACTGCGGTGAGTCCCTCGGGAATGGTCGCGACCGCGAGCGACACGGCGGTGACGAGGAGTTCGGACCACGTCTGTCCGCGCAGGAGACCGAGCACGAACACCAATGCGACCGTGATGATCGCAATGATGGTGAGGGTCTGTGCGAGTTGGCCGATGCGGCGCTGCAGCGGGGTCTGTTCCACACCGGCGGTACCGAGGAGCGCGGCGATCGCACCCATCTCGGTGCGCATTCCGGTGTCGGTGACAATCATCGAGGCTCGTCCGCGGGTCACCTCAGTGTTCATGAACAGCATGTCATGACGGTCACCGAGGGGAGCCTGCGGATCGTCGACTGGATCGACGGTCTTGTCGACCGGCTGCGATTCACCGGTGAGTGCAGCCTCCGCGACCTGGAGTCGTACGGCAGTGACGAGGCGCCCGTCGGCGGGCACCGAGTCCCCGGCTTCGAGCTGCACGATGTCGCCGGGAACGAGATCCGCGCGGGGCAGTTCGACACCGCGACCGTCACGCAGAACCCGCGTGGTCGACACCGACATCTGTTTCAGTGCCTGCAGGCTGTTTTCGGCGCGGGCTTCCTGCACGTAGTTGAGGACGGTGTTGAGGACGATGACCGCGAAGATGACGACGGGTGTCTCCCACTCCCGCGACACGGTCGCGCTGACGACGGCCGCGACGACGAGAACGAGCGTCATCTTGTCGGCGAGCAGCGACAGCACCTTCCGCCATGCCGGGACGCTCTTCGCTTCGTCGAGCACGTTGGGTCCGTGCTTCGCGCGGCGGCGGTCCGCCTCGTCTGCGGTCAGGCCCCGGTCCGGGGCGACGTCGAACGCCTCGGCGACGTCGTCTGCGGGGCGGGTATGCCAACTCGACACGGTCTCGGCTGCCATCGACACTCCTCCACATGCGCGAGCGGGTCGGTCTCACCGTAACTGCAGGTGGTACTCCTGCGCCGGGCGTACGTTCATGATGTGCTGGAGAAGAAACATCACAAACTCGAGGAGGAGCACCGATGAGCGAGTTCCCAGAATCCGATCAGCCCGTCCGTCTCTCGGAGGAACAAGCCTGGGAGCGGCTCGCGTCCGAGAAGATGGGACGCCTCGTCACAGTCGTGGACGATCGTCCCGAAATCTATCCCGTGAATTATGTGGTGACGGACGGCAAGGTGTACTTCCGCACCGGAGAAGGCAGCAAACTGTCCGAACTCGCCGTCCATCCGAACGTCGCATTCCAGGTCGATCACGTCCACGAGGACACCGCGTGGAGCGTCGTCGTGCACGGCAGCGCCCATGTGCTGCGAAGCTTCGACGATGCCGCGAAAATCGACGCATTGGGGCTGACCCCATGGGTACAGGCGCCGAAGTTCAACTACGTCGAGGTCAGGGCAACAGAGGTCACCGGACTGCACTACCACCTCATCGAGAACTGATGCGGCGGTGACGTCGGCGCACTCGCATCGGCTGCTCATACGGTTCATGTGGTTGTCGGTGGCGGCGGCGCTGACGACGATGGCCCTGAAAGCGCTCGCTGCATGGTTGACGGGGTCGGTCGGTCTGCTCTCCGATGCCCTGGAGTCCGGCGTCAATCTGGTGGCCGCGATTGTGGGTCTACTCGCATTGCGTCTCGCCGCGAAACCGGCCGACTTCAACCACGATTTCGGCCACGGCAAGGCCGAGTACCTGTCGGCTGCTGTCGAGGGCACGATGATCTTCGCAGCCGCGACCGCAATTCTGTGGACGTCGATCGACCGACTGCTGTCGCCGCGGCCCGTCGAGGAGGCCGGTCTCGGTCTGGCACTGTCGGCAGGGTCGTCCGTGATCAATCTCGCGGTCGGGATCGTACTGATCCGCGAGGGCCGGAAACACCGGTCGATCACCCTGGTAGCCGACGGAAAACACCTGCTCACTGACGTGTGGACGTCCGCCGGGGTGCTGGCGGGTGTCGCACTGGTCGCGGTGTCCGGGTGGGACGTGCTCGATCCGATCGTGGCGATCGTGGTGGCGCTGAACATCCTGCGCATCGGGTACCGGCTGGTGAAACAGTCCATCGTGGGCATGCTCGATGCCGCGCTTCCCGCCGAAGATGTTGCCGTGGTGAACGCGGTGCTCGACCGGTATCGGGAGTCGGAGCCCGTGGAGTTCCTGCCGCCACGCACAAGGGAGTCCGGACGTCAGCGTTTCGTGTATCTGACGGTGCGGGCGCCGGGCGACTGGTCGGTGCGTGCCGGGCACGATCTGCTCGACCGTCTCGAGGCCGACCTTCGGGACGCATTACCCGGGGTGACGGTGTTCACCCATCTCGAACCGTTGCCTTCTGGTGAGCAAACATGAACACACTCGGTGTGCTCGATCATCAGGCAGCCTCACCTTCCGGTGAAACAGTCCCGGTCTCACCCAGCAACTGCCGGTGCCGGGTTGACGCTTCCTCGCCTGCTGCCGTCCCCGCTGCCGCGGATCGGGTCTTGCGCGTGGCTCCACGTCCGTCTCCACCCGACACGGTGGCGGCCGGGCTACTCCCGGTACCGGTCCCCGTTCCACCCGTGCGGGAGGTGTCGCCGAGGCAGGCGAGGTTGATCGCGGCATTACGATCACGATCGATCGTCACACCGCAGTGTCCACACACAAACATCCGGTCCGCGAGCGTCAGGTTTGGTTGTCGCCTGCCACACCCCGAACACGTCTTACTCGAAGGAAACCAGCGGTCGGCCTCCACCAACACCGACCCGTACCAGCAGGTCTTGTACGCGAGCATCCGCCGGACCTCGGCGAGCGCCGCATCCGCCAACGCCCGGTTCAGGCCCTTCTTCCGCGCACCGCCCGCCGACCGCATCCCCAACGCATTCAATGTCTCCACCGTGATCACCCGATGCCGCTGCGCCAACTCGGTGGTCGCCTTGTGCAGCACATCGCGGCGCACCGCCGCCGCACGGGCATGGGTCCGGCCGATCCGGCGTTGCTGCCGCACCCACCGTTTCGACGGCTGCCGCCGGGTCTTCGCCGACGGGTCGTACGGGCCACGCTGCCGGGCGTGGCGACGTTGCAAGGCCCGCAACCGCTCCTGCGCGGCGGTCAGGGACTTCGGTGCCGGAACCCGGCCGACTTCACGTCCGTCCGGCGTGGCGACCACGATCAGCGCGTCGGCCTTGACCCCGACGTCGACCCCGACCACCGGCTCACCCGCCCCGACGTGCCCCGGCACCTCGACCGTGCGCTCGACCAGCACCTGGAACGCCACATGCCACCGGCCGGCCGAGTCCTCGGACACGGTGGCCGACAGGACACGGGCGGTGCCCGCCTCGATGCGGCGGGCCAACTTCCGGGTGGACTCACAGGTCTTGATC